>NZ_QRMX01000011.1:0-69117 GCF_003472805.1 Acidaminococcus sp. AM05-11
TCATGCCTTTGACTATTCGAGATATAAGGAAACTTTCGAAAATTGTTGTTTTAAACGAAATGTTAATTTGATTCAAGTCAATCCTGCTTATACAAGCAAGATTGCAAAGCAAAAATATTGTGACAGAAAGAAACTCATTATTCACCAAGGAGCAAGTTATGTTATTGCTCGTAGAGGTCAGGGCTTCGCAGATGAATATATAAGCAAAAAGAAGTCCTCATAAACAAAAACTTCCGTTAAGAAAGAACTGCTTCCAAGAGATTGCAGTCCTTGTACTTAACGGAAACTATAAAATAGACAACAACAGTTATATTTTGTTGTGCCACTTAGCAATAAGAGAAACAGAATTGAGCTGTTGGTAAATATGAGTGTGCCGTAACACTCGAAATCATTGGGAATTTGTCTTACCCTGTTTTGTATGATTTTATTTTACGGTGGGCGTCTCTGCTTCCTTTTATCGGGAAATCATGCTCCTGCGGCTCCAGGAAGCAGGCCTGGTGGAAAAAGCGGCTCAGGAGCTCTCCTACCATCTGTATCAGCGCACTGCCAAGGGCGAAGCCGAGCTGGCGGAAAATCCCTACGTGGCCTATATTTGTGACAGAAATACCATTACCCTTTGGGATATGAACAGGCTGCTGGCTGGCGCAAAGCCGGGAGATTCCTTTCAGGACCTGATTTGGCAGTACTATCAGCAAAAGGCCCGAGAGTGCTACGAACTGGGGCATATGGAGGAGTTTCTGGGCTGGCGGCAAACCATGCTGGACTTTCTCTTGCAGAAAAATGCTGGGGGGCTGCCTTTTATAACTGGTGCGCAGTTTTTGCCTACCAGTTTGCTCACCTGGCCTATCAGGACGACCTGACTCCCACTGCCAAGAACCTGGGAATCCATCTCAACCATTATTTGGACTACCTTTACGAGTATCCCCGGCGGCCCTCCGACAAAATGGTTGAACAGCTGCAAATGCTGCGAGACAGGCTGGGCTGGGAATCGGATCTGGAATTCTACGGACGGGCAATGCGGAATTTTCAGCGGATTGATTCCCTTTTCAGTCCGTACTCACCAGCAGACTATGCCGATTTGCTTTTGGCCCTGAGCAATGTTGACTACAAGTTCCTGCTGGACTTTGAAATGGGAATGGAAAAGCAGGTCAGGGCCCGGCTGAAAACCCTGCCTCAGGCAGCCCGGAAGCGGAGCCGGGTCACCCCCGGCATCCGCTGGTGGTAGGCAGTAAAGCAATAAATAAATAGCCCCCAGAGAGGCAGCTTGCCTTTCTGGGGGGTATTTCATGGTAGATCTATACGGGAGGGTGTTCTCACTCCATTTCGTCCCGCTGGGGCGTCCATTCGGGCAGTGGGTCCGGTCCCAGGGGATCCCGGGAGGTTTCCACAATTTCCAAAATGGTTTTTACTTCCGGCAGGGGCACGGGGGAATCCGCCGGATTGGCATAGAACACCTGGGTCACCCGGCCTTCCTGGTCCGTACCAGCTTCTGGGCCCGGTACCCGGACCACGTCTTCTGGATAGATATTGTCCGTATCGGAGCAGAAGTACGCCTTTTTGCCATCCGCTAGTTCTACCTGGCACAGGGCCACGTCCCCCTGCCGGGGAGCCCGGCGGCTGTAGGATTTTTCCTGGAACAGCACGGCGTAGATGGTCAGGGGGAACAGGGTCCGGGCTACGTCCATAAAGTAGGCCCAATCTTTGGCCAAATGGGGCGCATCGTAGATATTCCGGGTCCGGTGCTCCTTGCCGGCGGCGGTGGTTACCCGCAGGTCGTACAGGGTATAGGTTTCGGGTTTGGGGTCCTGGGGAAAGTCAAAATTATCCTTGATTTCCTGCCGCCAGGGCAGGATTTCCCGGAACACTTCGATTTCATCATTTTGGTGGGAAACGCTGAGCTTTTCCCCGTGGTCCCCTTTCAGGGTGACCTTGGCCTTATTTTTCACCAAATCCACCACAAACTTTTCCTTACTGCCTTCAGAGTTGTCCGTACCGGGCTTCAGGCGGATTTCCATATACAGGGCGTCTGCCGCATTGCCGTCCAGCAGCGACAGGTCTTCCCGCTTGCAGGCCATGCGGATCAGGGTGGACAGGCCTGGCAGCCGGCCCGGTTCTTCTTCCAGCAGATGGGCAGCCTCCACGGTTTTGCCTCCTTCGTAGTACAGGATAACCTGCCAGAAGGGCTGGTCCTCTGCCTCCGGGTTCAGCGGATCCCGTTCCTCGGTAATGGCAGCCAGCCGGTAATAGGCCACAACCTTCTGGGCCCGTTCCATTATCCGGCGGGCCAGTTCCTCATGGGTCTCGAAGGCAAAGGGTTCCCCTTTGCGCTTGCCGGTGACCACTTCTCCCGGCCGCCACCAGATGGCTCCCATGCCCTTGCCCTGGCTGGTTACGGTAACTTCCTGGTAGATAATATCCCGGTTGTCCTTGTTATCGTCCGGGCGGGTGATGACCACCACTTTTTGGGGCAATTTCCCCAAGAATGCATCCATTTCTGTATCTCTTGCCATACACTAACGCCTCCGTTCTTTAGTTTCCGCCCAGTTTCCCTAGGGACCGGCGGCTTATTGCTGCTAAAGACTGGGCCCGGTTTCCCAGGCACCAGTTTTTATCCCTTGGCTTCACCGGCCTCCGGGTACTGGGGATAATCCGGGCTGAACCAACGGCCGTATACCTTGTGAAAGACCAGGTTTCCGGCAATATAGTCCTTGTCCAGGTAGGCAGCGGGTATCAGCCGGGGCTGGACTACCTTCCGGGTTTCGGTTTTACCCGTGAGCCGGTCCTGGATAATCAGGGTCAGGGGCTCGGAATATAGCTCCCCTTTATCCGCATTATAGTAATAGTAACCAAGGGTTTCCACCACCTGATGCTTTTCGTAGTTCCGATAGAAGGTCCGAGCCTTGATTTGGTAATAGGGGGCTTCTTCCCGCACCACCTTTACCGAGTCCAAATCCACCCAGGTCTGCTCCCTTAGGGAAGAAGCCACGCTGACGCAGCGTTTGGGGTTAAAGTCAACTCCCTGGGCCTCTGCCTGGGTAAAGCAGGGAGCCAGAAGGCAGGCCGCCGCCACCAGGATTGCGCCAAATTTCTTCATACTGACCACTTCTTTCTGTATACATAGGCACCAGCGGTGCACCTGTTATTATTCACACTAATTCGATAATATTATACCCACAACTTTGGTCAAAAATCCAGGAGAAGCGCTCCGCCCTTAGAGAAGGGCCAGAAGCTGATACTTTTGAAACAGAAAACGGAAAGCCCCGTTTAGGAACTTTCCGTTTTTACATATCCAATTTTACTGCTGGGGTGCGCGGTTTTGGGCGTCCGGCAGAAGGGTAAAGGACTCAATGGATTGTTTAAAGGCATTGAGCTTCAAATCATAGTTGATGGTATCATCGGTTTCGTAGCGGATCTGGAACCCGGAGCCCTGGCGATTCATCAGATAGGTATTGATGATGAACACCTTTTTCAGGTCTTCGTTGTCGGTGGATTCCGCCAGACTGCCGTTGAGGGTCCCCACGGTAATGGGTTCGTGGCGCAGGATGGTCACGTTGGGGGTATACCGAGTCACCTTGTCCAGGAAATTGCTTTCGGCCTGCTTCAGGTTGGCCGGTGTAGCAGTGCCCAGTTCTGCAAAGGACGGGTCGCTGAAGCGGCGGATCATCAGGTCATCGGTATGGACGGAGCTCAGGGAACGGCCAAACAGGATATTGTCCGCCCGCAGGGTGTACATCCGCCAGCCGCTGGGGATTTCCATTTCAAAACCCATGGAAGGCACCGTCAGCAGGTTGATATCCGTGTAGCGAACCTTGGCCAGGGACAAATCCTTGGTCAGGGCTTTCAGGGCCTCCCTGGCTGCCGCTTCCTGGTCCTGGGGCGCACTGACATTCACCACCAGGGCAATGTTCTTCTGGGGCTGGTAAACCTTGCCCACAGTAAAGGGCCGCCGGGTTTTCAGGGAATCCTTGGGAATGGCTTCGTAGGTAAAGGTGTCCCGGTCGTAGCCGGACTTTTCGTCCTCCCGGGCCCGCATCAGTTCCGGGTTGTTCACCCGGCGCAGCACAGCCCGCAGCCGGTCGGCGGCAGCGCTTTGGCCGGTACTGCCCTTTACGCCGTCTTCCACAATGGTGGAATCCTGCATATCCTGGACCTTCCCGATAAAGCTGGTAAATTCCTTCTGCTGTTCCGAGGAATACTGGCGCATGGGCACAGAAACAAAGTTAGGCAGGGTGTACAAATCGGCGGAAACCAGGAAGGTCTTCCCCACCGTAAACCGGATGCCGGTGGTGGTATGGTAGATTTCCTGGCTGCCCGGGGGCACCGTCAAGGTGTATCCGCCGCTGGCCGGCTTGAATACCTGGTCCTTTTTCTCCGCCGCCTGGGCAGAAGAACCCAGACCCGTACTGCTCAGCAAAAACAAGGAAGCAGCGGCCAGTAGCAGCTGTAATTTTTTCATAGGGACCTTCTTTTCTCTTTATTTTTTGGCTTTTTCTTTGATATACTTGTCGATTTCCACGGCAGCCTTCTTCCCTGCACCCATGGCAGAGATAACGGTGGCAGCACCGGTAACGATGTCGCCGCCAGCAAAAACGCCGGGAATGGAGGTTTCTTCGTTTTCATCCACGGTAATCAGGCCCTTTTTGTTGGTAACCAGATCCGGGGTGGTGTGCTTGAGCAGCGGGTTGGGCCCCTGGCCGATGGCCATTACCACCATATCCACGTCAAACACATGGTTGGAGCCGGGGATTTCTACAGGAGAACGGCGGCCGGAAGCATCCGGTTCGCCCAGCTGGGTGCGGATGCATTCGATGCCTTTGACCCAACCCTTGTCATCGCCCACAATCCGGCAGGGATTGTTCAGCATATGGAGCTGAATCCCCTCAGCCTTGGCGTGTTCGATTTCTTCTTTTCTGGCGGGCATTTCCGCTTCGCTGCGGCGGTAGACCACGTAGACATTTTCTGCGCCCAGGCGCTTGGCCGTACGGGCAGCATCCATGGCCACGTTGCCGGCCCCTACTACGGCTACGTTCTTGCCTACATATACGGGAGTGGCCTTCTTGGGGAACTGCCAGGCTCCCATCAGGTTCACCCGGGTGAGGAATTCGTTGGCAGCGTACACCCCGTTCAGGGCTTCGCCGGGAATATGCATAAAGTGGGGCAGCCCAGCGCCGGTACCTACGTACACAGCCTGGAAGCCTTCCTCATTCAGCAGCTCGTGGAGGGTAAAGGTACGGCCGATAACCACGTCGGTCATGATATTGACCCCCAGGTCCTTCAGGGCCTGAACCTCGTGCTGGACAATGTCCTTGGGCAGCCGGAATTCCGGAATCCCGTACATCAGCACGCCGCCCACCTTGTGGAGGGCTTCAAACAGGGTTACATCGTAGCCCAGCTTGGCCAGGTCTCCAGCAGCAGTCAGGCAGGACGGGCCGCCGCCTACCACAGCCACCTTGATGCCGTTTTTGGGGGCAAGGCCTTCGGTAATCTGGTCGGTGCCCTCTTCCCGGGCCCGGTCAGCCACGTACCGTTCCAGCCGGCCAATGGCCACCGGTTCTCCCTTGATGCCCAAGATGCAGACTTTTTCGCACTGGTTTTCCTGGGGGCAGACCCGGCCGCACACTGCGGGCAGGGCGTTTTTGCCCTTCAGAATCCGAATGGAGCCGGCAAAGTCCTTTTCCGTAATGGCATGGATGAATTGGGGAATGTCCACATTCACGGGGCAGCCCTGTACGCAGCGCGGGTTCTTGCAGTTCAGGCAGCGCTGGGCTTCGTCCACAGCCACTTCTTCCGAGTAGCCCAGGGCTACTTGCTTAAAGTTTTTGTTCCGCACGTCCGCCGGTTGTTCCGGCATAGGATTTCTCATTCCGCCACGCATTTGCAATGCCCCCCACAACTATATTCTTCCGCTTCCTGATCCTTGTACATCTTGGAACGGGTCATCAGGTTGTCAAAATCCACCTGATGGGCGTCGAATTCGGGACCATCGCAGCAGGTAAACTTGCTTTCATCCCCTACCTTCACCCGGCAGCCGCCGCACATACCGGTGCCGTCCACCATCAGGCAGCTCAGGCTGGCAGTGGTCTTCACGTGGAAAGGCAGGGTGGTCTTGGCCACGTTCTTCATCATGATGATGGGTCCAATGGCTACCACCAGGTCCACTTTGGTGCCGGCTTCCAGCATTTTTCGCAGCGGATCGGTAACAAAGCCCTTGATGCCGTCAGAACCATCGTCGGTGGTGATGATTACTTCATCGCTGATTTTTTCCATCCGGTCCCGCCACAGGATCAGGTCCTTGCTGCGGCCGCCGATAATGGTAATCACCTTGTTGCCCAGTTCGTGATAGGCCCGGGCAATGGGATGGACGGGGGCTACGCCGATACCGCCGCAGACCATGACCACGGTGCCGAATTTGCCCATTTCAGAGGGCTGGCCCAAGGGTCCCAGTACGTGCTGGAATTCGTCCCCTACCTCAAAGTCGTGGGTCAGATGGGTGGTGGTGGCGCCTACGGCCTGGACCATCAGGGTAATGGTGCCCCGCTCCCGGTCGAAATCGCCAATGGTGAGAGGAATCCGTTCGCTGTCTTCATCCACCAGGACCATAACAAACTGGCCCGGCTGGCATTTATGGGCAATGAGCGGTGCTTCAATTTCAAATTCCCACACTGCAGGCGCAAGCTGCAGCTTCTTCAGTACTTTTGCCACAATGAATCACTCCCCTTTAATTTTTGGGCAAAACATATTCAATGCACCGGTTGACCTCAAAAATGACCTTTTCCAAATCAATGGTGGTCAGTTCCTTGTTCTGGAGCAGGACGCGGCCATCTACCAAAACGGTGTCCACATCCTGGGCAGAAGCAGCATACACCAGGAGAGAAACCCGGTCATGCCGGGGGTACCAATGCGGTGAATCCATATTATAGAGCACGATATCGGCCCGCTGGCCTACGGCAAGCTGTCCCAGGTCATCGTAGCCCACGGCTTTGGCGCCCTGGACCGTACCCATAGCAAGAGCCTGGGCCGCAGGGACGGCTTTGGGATTGCCGGACTCGGTCTTGGCCAAAAGCGCTGCCAGCCGGACTTCTTCCAGCATATCCAGGTTGTTGTTGCTGGAAGCCCCATCGGTGCCCAGGCCTACGGTAAGGCCCTTTTCCAGCATACTGGCCACAGGGGCAATGCCGCTGGCCAGTTTCAGGTTGCTTTGAGGATTGTGGGCCACCCGGACGTGGTGCTTGGCCATAATGGCCTGGTCTTCTTCTGTCACATGGACGCAGTGAGCGGCCAGGGTCCCCAGTTCAAACATGCCCAGGTCTTCCATCAGGGCAATGGGGGTCTTGCCGTACTGCTTCAGGCAGTCGTCCACTTCTCCCTGGGTTTCGGACAGATGCATATGGATTTCTGCACCCAGGCTGCCGGCCCGTTCCACCACAGATTTGATGAAATCCGGGCTGCAGGTATAGGGGGCGTGGGGGCCAAACATTACCCGAATCCGGTCATCGCAGGCGCCGTGCCACTTTTTGTACAGCTCCGTGTTTTCGTCCAGCCGGGATTTACCGTCCGCCACAGAGGCGCCGGTAAGTCCCCGGGATAACACCGCGCGGATGCCGCAGTCCCGGGCTGCCTGGGCCGTTTCGTCCATGAAGAAATACATATCCGCAAAGCAGGTGGTGCCCGTGCGGATCATTTCCGCCATGCCCAGGAGACTGCCCCAGTACACTGCCCGGCCATCCAGGTTGTTTTCCATAGGCCAGATTTTGTTCTGGAGCCAGTCCATCAGCACCATGTCGTCCGCATAGCTGCGGAACAGCGTCATGGCCGTATGGGTGTGGGCGTTGACCCAGCCCGGTACCGCCAGGTGGTTCCGTCCATCAATGGTCTGGGTGCCCGTAATGGCATCCGGCCCGATATAGGCGATACGCCGATCTTTAATGCCAATATAGCAGGGTTTGCCGCTGCCGGCGGCAGCCAGTTCCACATTGGCCAAAACCACATCATAGTTCATAGGTAATCTCCTTTTTATTGAAAGTCTTCACAGTGGAAGCCGCCGTATTCCTTTAGGGCCTCGCGGCAGCTGCAGCTGTGCAGGGGTGTTTCCGTATCCTTAATATAGGCTTCCATCACCGCAAGAATCTGTCTGCCCTGGAGTTCCATGGCAGCGGTTACTTCCTCGTGGGACAAAGCCCTTTGGGCAAAACCGGAACCCATATTGGTAACCACGGACACGTTGGCGTAGCAGATTTCGGCTTCCCGGGCCAGGACCGCTTCCGGCATATTGGTCATGCCGCACACGTCCCCGCCCAGACAGGCGAACATTTTGTTCTCCGCCGCCGTTTCGTAGCGGGGGCCTTCGGTAACCACGTAGGTACCCTGCTTGCAGTGGCGCAGCCCCAGCTGCATAAGAGCATGGATGACCCGCTCCCGAACCACCGGACAGTAGGGGTAAGCAAAATCCACATGGGCCACCTTGCCACCCTCCCCGTTAAAGAAGGTGTTCACCCGGTTTTTGGTGAAATCCAAAAGCTGGCTGCAAACCACGAAGGTGCCGGGCCGCAGGGCCACGTTGATGGAGCCTACTGCCGTAAAGGACAGGATTTCTGTGACTCCCAGCTGCTTTAGGGCGAAAATATTGGCCCGATAGTTGATCTTATGGGGAGGCAGGGAATGATTCGCTCCATGCCGGGCCATAAAATACACTTCGTGGCCGTTCAAGGTGGTCTTGAGGCAGTGGGCCTCACCAAAGGGGGTTTTCACGGTTACAGGTTCCAGGGTACCAAAACGGGAGGCATCTTCAACGCCGGTGCCTCCGATAATTCCGATTTTACGCAATCTTCTCACCTCTTCTGGTTCAATTCATCAATAATCGAAAGGAGATCCGAGACTTGCCCAATGACGTAATCCGGGTGGATTTTGCCGTCAAAAAAATCTTGTTTAAAAGACGACCAACCGACTTTTACCGTAGCCCGGCAGCCGGCAGCCCGTCCGCTTAACAGGTCGTAGGGGCTGTCCCCCACGCACAGGCATTCCTCCGGAGCAAGGCCCAAAAGGGCTGCGCCGCTGGCCATGGGTTCCGGGTCGGGCTTGTGGGCCTGACATTCCTGGGCCCCGATGATGCCTCCGTCAATGTAGGAGGAAAGCCCCAGGCAGTCCAAACCCCGCTGACAGGTGGCCTTGAACTTGCTGGTGACGATGGCCTGGGCAATGCCCTTTTCCTGAAGCTTTTGACAGCCTTCTGCCACCCCGGGAAAGGGCTCAATCATCTGGTCGTGCCATTTGATATTGTAGTGCCGGTAGTACTGGACCATTTCCTCAATCCGGTCCGGGTCCGTAATGCCCGTTACCACGGACAGGCCCTGGCGCAGAGGCAGGCCAAAGGTGTTGATGATGGCCTGCTGCTCCACAGGCTGGTCCAGGAAATGCTCCAGCGTCTTTTGGAAGGTGGCCAAAATTAACGGTGTAGTATTGGCCAAGGTTCCGTCAAAATCATATAAAATCCCTCGAATTGCCATAAGGTACTCCTTTGCGTTAGATATACCTTTTATTTTACCATATTTGCCAGGTAAAGTGAACACAAGTACCATTGCAGCGCCCCTCTGGCCCAAAAAGAAGAAGCTGTGCAGCGCTGCACAGCTTCAGGTTTTGTTTTAGTTTCTCTTTTTGGTGTGGATAATCTGCTTGGGTCCCACTTCTGCGCTTTCCGGCACCAGCACATCGTTAAAGCTGATGTTCCGGGTATGCAGGGTGTGGCTCCAGGCGTGTTCATGGCGATGGATAAAGCCGGCCATGGTAATGGGAATCCAGCTGTATACGAAAATCGGATAGAACAGGGTGTAGAACCAGGACTTGGGAGCCGCATGGATCTTAAAGAGGATAATGGCCGGAATCACATACTGGCCAATCCCGATTACCTGCCAGATTTCGTAGGGCAGCAGGGCATACAGCACGTTGGTGTAGAAAGGAACAAAGGAGTAGATGGTGCTGCAGATAACAAAGAACGCGGAGATCAGCAGGAAGTAAGGCTGAATCAGGTCGATGATGCCGTCCAGAATGACGATATCCCGGCGCTTGATACCTTCCTTCAGCAGCTTGGGGATATACCGCTCAGCCACATCGAAATGCCCCTGGGCCCAGCGTTTTCTCTGGTTCCAGGACTGCTTGAAGGTAACCACCTTTTCATCATACACAATGGCATCATGGCACCAGGTGGTGGGAATCCCTTCCAGCAGGGACTTCATGGTAAATTCCATATCTTCGGTAAGGCAGGTAGCCTGCCAACCGTATTTCTTCAAAATATCGGTGGAAATGCACATGCCCGTACCGCCAAAGACGGAGGACAGGCCGATATTGTATTTGGCCAAGTGCCAAACGTGGTTGATGATCCAGAAGGAAATGGCGAACACGCCGCTGACCCAGGTATCGTTGGGGTTCTTGGAGTCCAGGTAGCCCTGAATCAGCCGTTCCCCTTTGCAGTACCGGTTGTTGATTTCCATCAGGAAGTCCAGATGCACCAGGTTGTCCGCATCGAAAATCACCACGGCATCGTATTGCTTGGGCAGGGCAAACAGCTTCTGGAACATCCATTCCAGGGCAAAGCCCTTGCCTTGCTGCATTTCGTTGGTGTTGTGCCGTTCGTACACCAGGGCGCCCTCACGAGCTGCCACTTCCGCCGTATGGTCGCTGCAATTATCAGCTACCACGAAAATATCGTACATATCATTGGGATAACGCAGCATCTTCAGGTTATCCACCAGCTGGCCAACTACCTTTTCCTCGTTATGGGCAGCCACAACCACCGCAAAAGTGGTTTTGGGGGTCAGGATCTTCTTTTCCTTTTTCCGGGGCAGAATGCCGAACAGGGAAATGGTAAAGTAGTAAATCGTAAAGAAAACGATCAACACTTGCAGAGGAATCATAATAATATCAAAATAGCTGCTCATGATGAACACAGACTTCCTCCTCTTAATGGCCGGCTTGCTTGCCAGTCACCTTTACATACAGAGCATTAAATACACCGCACAGGGTGTAGGTGAACATGATGACAAAGGGCCAAGCTGACACATTGATGTACAGCAGATACGCACCAATCAGGAAGGAAACAAGCACGGGCCCTTTGAAAAGCGGGTTGCCCTTCCCCTTGAAATCAGGATACCGGACTTCACTGTACATGAGCACAGCAACGCCCAGGGTGCCGATGGCTACCAGCACCGGATTTACCTGGAAACCGGAGGCTACGAACGTGGCCACCACGCAGGCGCCGGCCGGAGCAGGCATCCCTTGGAAATAACCGTGGATGGCGGATACGTTCACGTTAAAACGTGCCAGCCGCAGGGCTGCCCCGAAGGCAACCATGGCGGAAATAATCTGTCCAGCCAGACCCAGCTGGTGCAGGGAATAACAATAAATCAAAACAGACGGTGCCATGCCAAAGGAGCAGACATCACACAGGGAATCCATTTCCACCCCAAAGGGGCCGCTGACGCCCAGTGCCCGGGCTGCCCGGCCATCACAGGAATCTGCCAGAATGGCCAAGATGATAAAGATTGCTGCTTTTGTGAATTCCTGGTCCATGGAAAGATAAATGGACAGAACTCCCAGCACCAGGCTAAGGCCACTGATGCTGTTTGGAACCATACGTCTATAATTCATTCTGCTTTCTGCCTCCCAATAATACTTAATCCGCCCTTGACCTTGTCACCTTTTTTTACCATGACTTCTACGGATCTGGGCATTACCAGTTCCGTGCAAGAGCCAAATTTGATCATCCCGTAGCATTCGCCCTGTTTCAGGGTACTGCCCAGGGAGGTCCAGGACACAATCCGGCGGGCCAGAATCCCGGCAATCTGGATTACCAGGACACGGTTCTTCCCGTTGTCCAGGCCAATGGCCATCCGTTCGTTGACAATGGGGGCCGAGTTCTTGTAGGCCGGTTCGTAACCGCCGCAGGTATAGCGCTGGTAGGTCACGGTGCCGTCCATGGGAGCCCGGTTGGTATGCACATTGAAGACAGAAAGAAATATCGTCACCTTGATTGCAGGTTCATTGAGAAATTCCTGATCGTAGAAACCCTCCACCCCCATAACGGTACCGTCCGCCGGGGAATACAGGATGCTGGGATCAATCCGGGTGGGACGATCGGGGTTGCGGAAAAAATATGTGAAATACGCGGTCAGGACCAGAGGCAGTACGGCAAAGTCCACCCCTACAAAATACCCAACCAGAAGAGTCGCCATGGCGCAAATGCCAATAAAGGGATACCCTTCTTTCACGATTGTAAATTTGGACACAACTTCACCTCCACCTATTTTGTTTATTATAATACAACATTCGAGCTTTGTCTAATGCTTGCCAGGTTATTTCTTTTTGTGAAGTACGCCATATTTTGTGCCCAAAACTTCCAGCACAAACTTGGGCAGGGCCAGCATCCGGCCAAAGCGGCTGGGCTGCTTGTACAGCCGAAACAGCCACTCCAGGGAGGCTTCCTGCATCCACTTGGGAGCCCGTTCCATCTTGCCGGCCAGCACGTCGAAACTGCCGCCCAGGCCCACCCGGACCGGGGGCTTCAGTTCGTCCCGATGGCTGTCCAGCCAGTACTCCTGCTTAGGCGCCCCCAGGGCTGCAAACAGGATTTGGGCCCCGCTGCGGTTGATTTCGTCAATAATGGCACCGGACTCTTCTTCCTTAAAGTAGCCGTTCCGGGTGCCCACAATCTTTACCCCGGGAGCAATTTCTTCGGCCTTGGCTTTGGCGGCCTCGGCAATGCCCGGTGCTGCCCCAAACAGGTAGATGGTCTCCCCTGTTTTCGCTGCCTGTTTCAGCAGCTGGACAAACAGGTCAAAGCCCGCCACCCGCTCAGGCACCGTATAGCCCAGGGTCCGGCCGGCCCAGACCGTGCCGGCGCCGTCCGCCAGCACCAGGTCGGTTTTCTGGAGCAGGTCCAGATACCGAGGATCCTGGAGGCCCATCATGATGATTTCCGCGTTGGCGGTCACCACCTGGGTCTTTTTATTATCCTTAATCCGCTGCAGCAGCCAGGCTACGGCTTCCTGCATGGAAAAGGGGCTCACGGGAACCCCCATGATATCCATTACGGGTTTCTTGCTTGTATCCATGTTCTGGTCCTCCCCAGGGTCAGATGGCTCTGGCTTCACTGGGCACGGTGGTAAAGTTGATGCCCGGGTTCCGTTCCAGGATCCAGTTCAGGTTCCATTCGTTGGAAACCAGGATAACCGGCCGGTCCAGCTTGTCGTACACCAGCATGCCGTTGTCCAGGCCCTTGATGTTCCGGATGTCGTCGGCATCGTCGGCGTAAACCCAGCGGGCTACGGTGTAGGGCAGCTGGTCCATCAGCAGTTTGGCGCCGTATTCGTTAAGCAGCCGGTATTCCAGTACTTCCAGCTGCAAAACGCCAACCACGCCCACCACAAAGCTTTCCATACCGATATTCTTTTGGCGGAATACCTGAATGGCGCCTTCCTGGGCCAGTTGGACAATGCCCTTTTCAAACTGTTTCCGCTTCATGGAGTCCTTGGGCTGCACCTTGGCGAAAATTTCCGGCGGGAAAATGGGGAAATCTTCAAACTGTACCTGATGCTTTTCATCGCACAGGGAATCCCCGATGGTGAAGATGCCCGGGTCAAAGACCCCAATGATATCACCAGGATAGGCTTTTTCTACGGTGGTCCGTTCCTGGGCCATGAACTGCTGGGGCTGGGACAGCTTTACGGGCTTGCCCCCCTGGACATGGTACACGGTCATGCCCTTTTCAAACACCCCGGAGCAGATGCGCATAAAGGAAATCCGGTCCCGGTGGGCCGGGTTCATATTGGCCTGAATCTTGAAGATAAAGGCGGAGAAGGTTTCGTCGGTAGGCTTTACCACGCCTCCGTCCTTCAGGTGGCGAGGCTGGGGCATGGGAGACAGTTCCAGGAACTTTTCCAAGAAGCTGCGCACGCCAAAGTTGGTCATGGCGGACCCGAAGAACATAGGGGTCAGTTCCCCTGCGTTCACCTTGTCCAGGTCAAATTCATCCCCGGCCAGATCCAGCAGCTCAATATCGTCCAGGAGATTCTGGTAATTGGTTTCCCCGATGGCTTCCCGGATAGCCGGGTCGTTCAGGTCACCGGTGGTGGATTTCAAAATCTTGGAGCCGTGACTGGAGTCGTTGTCAAACAGCTCCACCTGCTTCTTCAGCCGGTCGTACACGCCAATATAGTGGCCGTCCACGCCAATGGGCCAGTTGATGGGGAAAGCATTGATATGCAGCACTTTCTCGATTTCGTCCATCAAGTCCATGGGGGCCCGGCCGTAACGGTCCAATTTATTCACAAAGGTAAAGATAGGAAGTTTTCTCCGGTGGCAGACCCAGAACAGCTTCTTGGTCTGAGGTTCCACGCCTTTGGCAGCGTCGATCAGCATAACGGCGCTGTCGGCAGCAATCAGGGTACGGTAGGTATCTTCACTGAAGTCCTGGTGCCCAGGGGTATCCAGAATGTTTACCCGGTAGCCGTCGTAGTCGAACTGCAGCACACTGGAGGTAACGGAAATCCCTCTCTGTTTTTCGATTTCCATCCAGTCGGACACCGCATGGCGGTTGGCCTTTCTGGATTTTACGGAGCCGGCCAAATGGATGGCGCCCCCATATAGCAATAATTTCTCAGTCAGAGTCGTTTTACCGGCATCCGGATGAGAAATGATAGCAAACGTTCTTCTTTTCGCAATCTTATCCTGCAGATCAGACATGCAAGCTGAACCTCCGTTTCTTGGCGTCCTTTTGAAAAGGAGCCGCACATTCAATCTTATTATAGCATTTTTCGTCATTTTTGCATGAAAAAACGCCACAAAGATAACCTTTGTGGCGTCCAGTTCATTTAAATGGTCGGAGCGGCGAGATTCGAACTCACGACCTCTTCCACCCCAAGGAAGCGCGCTACCAAACTGCGCTACGCCCCGAACACAAGAGCTATTATACGGTGTTTTGAACCATTCGTCAAGCGTTTTTCCAAAACTTTTTTAAAAAATTTTTGCGCCCTCAAAATCCAGGTCCAAAAGGTGCACCGTGGTGTCAATCTTACGTTTCGTAAAGGGCTCACGCATGGCCCTGCCAATGGTCTCCAGATCTGCGTCAACTGGCGCATAAGCCATGAGCGTGGAGCCGGAACCAGAGATAACAGCCTGGTACGCTCCGGCCTCCTGAGCCCGTTTTAACGCCTCCTGGGCCCCTGGAATCAGAGGCAGCCGGTAAGGCGTATGAATCTTGTCCTGCAAGGCCGTAGAAAGGAATTCATAGCGGCCGGTGGCCAGGGCGCCAATCAGGAGGGCAGCCCGGCTGGTGGAGTACACAGAATCCCGCACGGAAATAGCCTTGGGCATGGCTGCCCGGGCTTTGGCCGTGGAAAGCTGCATATCCGGCACCAAGACCACCAGTTTCAGAGGTTTGGCCGGGGCCAGTTTCAAGCTCCGTACTTTTCCCTCCTCCATGACATTGATGGTCATGCCGCCCAAAATTGCAGGCGCCACATTGTCCGGATGGCCTTCAATAAGGGTAGCCTCCGTCACCAGGTCTGCCTGGCCAAGGGGAGACCCTGCCAAGGCGTTGGCGGCCATCAGGCCGGCTACCACAGCGGTGGAGCTGCTGCCCAGGCCCCGGGAAACCGGCACCTGGGTTTCCGAGGTGATTTTGATGCCCGTAGCCGGCTGACCCAATTTATCCCACAGGATATAAAAGGATTCCGCCGCCAGGTTGTTTTTCCCCTGGGGCAAAAGCCCTGCGTCCTGACCCAGGGCTTCAATCACGATTCCCTCCGGAATCATTTCGTAAGTAAAGGTATTGTACAAGGTGCAGGCCAGTCCCAGGCAGTCAAAGCCCGGTCCGCAGTTAGCGGAAGTGGCAGGGACCCGTACAGTGACCTTGCGTATTGCTGCCATTGTATCCAAGACCTTTCGGTTTAGTTTTGCTCTTTCAGCTGTTCGTTCAGGCTGTCGTCTTCTACCCGGATGATGTTACAGATCCGGGAGACCACACTCAGGTTGGACAGGGCTTTTTCAGCCTTGCGCAGGGCATATTCGGAGACCCCGTGGGTAATTACCACGATTTCTGCCAGGTTCCCCAGGGAGCGTTTTTGCACAACGGTCTTCAAGCTGACTTCGTTGTCACCGAAAGCGGTGGCAATGGCGGCCCAGACACCGGGCCGATCCTGCACCAGCATACGTACGTAGCTGGGAGAGTAGATGTCTTTGGGGCCCATAAAGGGTTTCTGCTCGTAGCAGGTGCACCCTACCCGGCCGGTGCAGCCGTGGAGAATATTCCGGGTGGATTCCAGGATATCCCCGCAGACAGCGCTGGCAGTAGGCATCCGGCCGGCTCCCTGGCCAAAGAACATGGTTTCGCCCACCGGTTCGCCTTTAACGAAGACGGCGTTAAACACATCATTAACGGTGGCCAAAGGATGGTTCTTCGGCAGCATGGTGGGATGTACCCGGACGCTGATGCCCTTGCCTTCTTTCTGCTTGGCAATACCCAAAAGCTTCACCACGTAGCCCAGCTCGTCGGCGTATTCGATATCCCGCAGGGATACCTTCTCAATGCCTTCCACGCTGACATCTTTCAGGGACACCCGGCTGTTGAAGCCGATGGAGGCCAGGATAGCCAGTTTCCGGGCAGCGTCCCAGCCGCCTACATCGGCGGTGGGGTCGGACTCGGCGTAGCCCTTATCCTGAGCTTCCTTCAGGACTTCTGCAAAGTCCATATGGTCCTCGGTCATTTTGGTCAGCATATAGTTGGTGGTGCCGTTGATGATGCCCATAATCTGGTCAATCCGGTTGGCCGCCAAAGATTCCTTCAGCGGACGGATAATGGGAATGCCTCCTGCTACCGCAGCCTCAAAAAGGAAATCCACGTGTTTTTCTGCCGCCAGGTCAAAGAGTTCCTTGCCGTGCTCGGCTACTACGTCCTTATTGGCTGTTACAACATTTTTCCCGGCCCTGAGGGCAGCCAGCATATAGTCCAGGGCAGGATGCTCCCGGCCAATCAGCTCTACCACAATGTCGATATCCGGATCCCCAATAATGTCTTCGATGTTGTCCGTGGTTTTCAAGGTGGGGTCCAGCGCGGTGACCTTTTCCGGGTGACGTGCCAGAACAGTCTTAATACGGACAGGAACCCCCACCCGTTCCGTAATCAGTGCGCAGTTGTTTTTCAAAACCAGGATGACGCCGCCGCCTACCGTGCCAGCGCCCAATAAGCCAATATTGATTTCCTTTTTCATCGCAAATCGATCCCCTTTAGTCCACCTGTCCCAATACGTCCAGGCGTTTTACTCCGTCAATGAGACGCAGTTTGTCCAGCAAAGCTTCCATGTCAATGGTCAGGTACTTGGTTTCTACAGAAATGGTGGTGTTGGCAACACCTTGCAGGGGAACCCCCTGGTTGATGGTGATGACGCTGCCCCCGTCGCCGGCAATGGTATTCAGTACGCTGGACAGTACCCCGGGCTTATGTTCCAGCAGCAGGGAAATGGTGATCACCTTTTCCTTGCTGGCATCGTAGAACGGGAACACGTAGTCCTTATACTTGTAGTAGGCGCTCCGGCTCAAGCCCACCTTGGCTACGGCTTCATTGACCGTCCTCATTTTGCCCCGTTTCAAGATTTCTTTGACCATAATGGTCTTTTTGATAGCTTCCGGCAGAATTTCTTCTCTTACCAGGTAAAATTCGGATTTTTTATCGTTGTTCATCGGCCTCTATCCTTTTCATAAGAATTTTTATCCTTCTTAGGTAGACATTATAACACAAGTCTTCTAAAAATACTACTCTTTCTTGGCAACCCGTTTCATTAAATCTGCAATGGCTATCTCCACGGACTTTTTGGCAAAAAGTACCTGGTACAGCTGCTCAATAATGGGCATTTCCACCCCATGGGCCAGGGCCAGCTGCCGCACCACCGGCGCCGCATTGATGCCTTCGATGACCATATGGGTTCCCTGGGTAATTTCTTCCAGGCTCTTGCCCTGGGCCAGGGCCACCCCTGCGGAACGGTTCCGGCTCAGGGGGCTGCTGCAGGTAGCCACCAGGTCCCCCACCCCGGCAAGGCCGGAGAAAGTAGCCCGTTTGGCGCCCATTTTCACCCCCAGGCGGGTGATTTCCGCCAGGCCACGAGTAATGAGTCCTGCCTGGCTGTTTTCCCCAAAGCCCAGGCCGGCCAGAATGCCGCTGACCAGGGCAATGCAGTTCTTGCTGCAGCCGCACAGCTCTACCCCGATAACGTCCCGGCTGGTGTAGGGCCGGAAATATCCATTGATAAAAATCTTCTGCAAAGCCTTGGCAATTTTCAAATCCTTGCAGGCAATGACGGAAGCAGCGGGCTGCCGCTTGGCAATTTCCTTGGCCAGGTTGGGGCCGCTGAGCGCTGCCACCGCTTTGGCCTGGGGGAACGTTTCTTCCAGAATATCCGTCATCAGCTTCCCTGTAGCCAGGTCAAACCCTTTGGTACAGGAAAGGAGAATCTGCTCCCGGCAGTCGGTAAAGGCCGCGGCCTGCTGGGCCACCGCAGCCATTCCTTTGGATGGAACGACAAAAACGAGCACAGAGGCTCGTTCGATGGTTTGCTGCAGGTCATGGGTTACCAAAATGGAAGGAGAAAGTTCCAAATCCGGAAGGTAATCTTGGTTTCTCCGAGTACGTTGGATCTGGTCAGCCTTTTGGGGATTCCGGGCCCAGAGGCAGACTTCGTGTCCGTTGTCTGCCAGAATCTGAGCCAGGACGGTTCCCCAGCTGCCAGCGCCAATAACAGCAATTTTCATAAAGCTTACTCCTTTGGCGTGTTGTTCTTCTTGGAAAAATGACCTTGTTTTATTTTGTTTTCGGTACCGTTGACCAAACGGACCATATTTTCGTAATGCCGGGCGATAATCACAGCCGCACAAAAAGCCGTGAAAACCACCAGCCGGTAGTCATAGCCCAGATAATAGGCTGCCAGAGGGGTGGCAAACGCCGCCGCAATGGAGCCCAGGGAAACGTAGCGGCTCACATACACAATAGCCAGCCACAGGGTCAGGGCAAACACAGAAACTTCCGGCATAAAGTACAGCAGGATGCCAAGGCCGGTAGCAACCCCTTTACCCCCCTTAAAATGAAGGAACAGGGAAAAGCTATGGCCAGCCAGGGCCGCAACGGCCGTGGCCAACAGCACCCCAAGATCACTGGAAACCAGATGGTTGGTCAGGCATAGGGCCAGTGCTCCCTTGCCCAAATCCCCCAAAAGCACGAAGGAAGCCATCCGAGCCCCCACCGTACGGAAAACGTTGGTGGCGCCAATGTTGTGGCTGCCATAGTCCCGGATATCAATCCCGCAGACGGCTTTCACCAGGACCAGGCCGCAGGGAATGGAGCCCAGCAGATAACCAATCAGAATACCAATTACATAATCCATGGTTTATCCCGCCTTACTGGTTGTCCTCATTCTTGCCCCGGACAATGATGTTGATGGGGGTGCCTCTGAAGCCAAAGGCTTCCCGCAGCTTGTTTTCCAGATACCGCTGGTAGGAGAAGTGCATAATCTCCGGTTCGTTGCAGAAAATCACGAAGGTAGGCGGTTTGACCTTCACCTGAGTGGTATACAAAATCTTCAGGCGCTTGCCCTTTTCCTGGGGTGGCTGGTTCATCGCCACAGCGTCGGTAATCACCTGGTTCAGGACGGAAGTGGAAATTCTCATGCTGTTGGCTTCGGCAGCGTCCTTGATCATTTCCGGCAGCCGGGAAATCCGCTGCTGGGTCAGGGCCGACACGAAAGCAATGTTGGCATAGGGCATGAAAATCAGTTCCTTGTAGACCTTATCGGTAAATTCCACCGTGGAATTGTTGCCCTTGTTGGGGTACAGGTCCCACTTGTTTACCACGATGACAATGCCTTTGCCGGCTTCGTGGGCATAGCCTGCAATCTTCTTATCCTGTTCGGTAATGCCTTCCACGGCGCTGAGCACCATGAGCACTACGTCGGACCGGTCCACGGCCCGGAGGGTACGGATAATGCTGTATTTTTCGATGGGTTCATCGATTTTGCCCTTCCGGCGCATACCAGCGGTATCAATGAACAGATAGGTCTGGCCATCTTTCATCACCGGTACGTCAATGGCGTCCCGGGTGGTGCCGGCCACGTCACTGACAATGGACCGGGTCTGGCCAATAATATCGTTAAAGATGGAAGATTTGCCTACATTAGGGCGGCCGATAATGGCAACCTTGATTACATCGTCGTTATCGTCGTCATCATCCGAGGCAGGGGGGAACTTCTCTACCACCGCATCCAGCAAATCGCCCAGGTTCAGGCGGTTGGAAGCGGAAATCATGTAAGGTTCACCAATGCCCAGATTATAGAATTCGTAGGCATCGTTTTCCTGTTTGGGGGTATCAGCCTTGTTTACAGCCAGTACCACCGGTTTCCGGGATTGGCGCAGCATCTTGGCCACTTCCTCGTCATCGATGGTAATGCCGGTACGGGCATCGCAGACAAACAAGATGACGTCTGCTTCCTTAATGGCAATTTCTGCCTGCTGCCGGATGGAAACCGCGATGGAGTCGGTATTCTGCATTTCGATACCGCCCGTATCCACCATGGTGAACTTCCGGTCCAGCCATTCTGCATCTGCGTACAGACGGTCCCGGGTAACCCCGGGGGTATCTTCCACAATGGAAATCCGGCTATCTGCAAATATATTAAACAGCGTTGATTTGCCGACATTGGGTCTGCCGACAATGGCAACTATGGGTTTACTCATTTAAATTCCTCTTTCGCTTATATTCTCCGGTTCATCCTGGGATAACCAGCGGAGGGCCTCTGCCAGTTCACCCGTTACATAGTAACGGACCTGCCGGAGCTGGCCTATCTGCTCACAGCCTGTCAGGGCATAAAAGTCCTTCAGTGCCTCCAGGCACTGTTTCATCCGGGTAATGGCGGCTTCTGTACCGTCTTCCACTACCCACTTCAGCACATTTCCGGCCATGCCTACCGCATTGGCGCCCAAAAGCTGTGCCTTCAGGATATCCAGGGCCGAACGGATACCGCCCGACGCAATGATGCCCTGCTGCCAGCCTCTCACGCCCACCACTTCCGCAAGGGAAACCGCGGTGGGAATGCCCCACTCCGCCAGTTCCCGGTTGCCTTCCGGATAGCGGCAGCCTTCAATGGCAGGAAAATTGGTACCGCCGGCGCCCCCAATATCTAATAGGGTGACCCCGCAGTCCAGCAGTTCCTGAGCCTGCTCCCGGGCCATACCGCAGCCCGTTTCCTTGGCAATGACGGGTACTTCCACCTTCTGGCAGATTTGGGCAATATGCTCACTCCACCGGCTAAAGTCCCGGTCCCCCTCCTCCATGGCCAGCTCCTGGGCTGGATTCAGGTGGATTTGCAGCCCCTGGGCCTCAATCATAGCCACTGCCCGCCGTGCTTCGTCCACGGTGGCCAGGGCACTGATATTGGCAAACAGGATGCCCTTGGGGTAAAGCTTGCGAACCACAGAAAAAGTATCGTCATGCAGCTGGGACCTTACCGCCCCATATTGGGACCCCACAGCCATAGCACACCCAGTCTCCCGGCCCACCAGCGCCAGTTGCTCGTTGATGGCTTTCACCGGACCGGCTCCGCCTGTTATAGCATTGAGAATCACAGGGTTGGATAACGGCCCAACCCCGGGCAAAGCCGTGACAAGGCTTACCTTATCACGATTCACCCGGGGCAGACAGTTATGCATGACCCGTATATCAGAAAAGCCGGTGGCGCAAGGACCATCCTCGAGGCTTACTGCATACCTGATATGATCTAGTTTACGACTCTCCCGGCTTTTCATCTAGTACGAACTCCTCTTATTTTTCAGCTTCGGCTTCAGCCAGCTTTTCGCCCAGGCCTTGGGACAGAGTGCCCTTCTTGCCCAGGTATTGACGCATTTCAGCTTTTTCAGCGTCTTCTTTGGCTTTGGTGATGCTCAAAGCAATTTTCTTATGTTCGGTGTCAACACGCAGCACCTTTACTTTAACTTCCTGGCCCAGTTCCAGAACATCTTCCGGTTTTTCAATGCGCTGTTCAGCGATTTCGGAGATGTGGATCATGCCTTCGTTTTCTTCGTTCAGTTTAACGATTGCGCCGAAGGGCAGGAACCGTACCACTTTACCGGTTACAACATCGCCAACTTTGATGTCTTTGGCAGCAGCTTCCCAGGGGTCTTCCTGCAGAGCTTTGATGGACAGGCTGATACGGCCTTTTTCCTGATCCAAGCCTTTGATGTAAACGTTTACCTTGTCGCCAACTTTGTACAGGTCAGCCGGTTTCACGCTGCGGTCCCAGGAGATTTCGGAGATGTGTACCAGGCCCTGTACGAACGGAGCGATTTCCACAAACATACCGAAGTCAACAATGCTCTTAATGGTACCTTCCACCGTTTCGCCTTCATGGAAGGTTTCGAAAGCTTTTTCCAAAGCTTCATGGCGTTCTTCTTCACGACGAGCGCGTTCTTCCTTGTAAGCCTGGTTCTTGGCAGCCCGTTCTTCTCTCAGGACGTTCTTGCGGGAGAATACCAGACGTTTCTTTTCAGGGTTGATTTCCAGCAGGGCAACTTCCAGTTCCTTGCCTTCATATTCCTTCACATCATCCACATGTTTCAGGTCCAGGTGGGATGCAGGGATAAAGCCAGTCAAACCATTATAGGAAACAGTCAAACCGCCCTTTACTGCTCTCAGGCCTTTGACCGTAACAGTCTTTACTTCTGCCAATTGTTCCGGCAGTTTCAGCCAAGCTTGATCAGCTTCAGCTTTGGTTCTGGACAGAACAACCAAACCATCTTGGTTTTCGCTGGCAATAACCTTCAGGGTCACTTTGTCGCCAACTTTAACGGTGGGGGCTACGGTTTCCTTGGTACCGCCCAAAGTCCATTGGTCGAAGGCCACAGACCCTTCACTTTGATAGCCGAAGTCAACGACGACTTCATCGGAAGTTACAGCTACCACCGTAGCTTCCACAATCATGCCAATGTGTAATTTCATGCTCTCCTGTTCGCCCAACAAACTTTCCATTGTTTCCATAGTTCCAATAGCCTCCTCAATAATTTCCTGCGGTGTAGATGCACCAGCAGTAATGCCTATTTTTCCTGCTCCGGCCAGCATGGATGCGGTAATCTCACTGGCGTCCTGTAAGTGATAAGAACGGGGATTCAGACTTGCAGCAATGTCGTACAGATGTCTGGTGTTGGCGCTGTTCTTGCCGCCAAACACGAAGAATACGTCAACCTTGCCTGCCAGTTCCCGTGCAGCGCCTTGTCTGTCTGCTGTGGCAGTACAGATGGTGCGCACCACTTTGTAGTCTCCCGGGCATTTCTCTTGAGCCATACGAAGCAGAAGGTTAAACTTCTCAGCTTCAAAAGTTGTCTGGCTGACTACCCCATACTTATCTTTTACAGGAAGAGATACCAGGTCATCAGAAGTTTCGATGACCAGGGAATCCTGCCCTGCCCAAGCCTTAATACTTTGCACCTCAGGATGACGCTTTTCCCCAATGATAATCACAAAACGACCTTCACTGGCCAGTTCGGCAGCCGTTTTTTGTGCTTTCAGCACATGAGGACAAGTGGCATCGACGACGTGTAATCCACGCTGTTGGGCCTCCGCATAAACGTCGGGCCCAACCCCATGGGATCTGAATATGACAACATCACCAGCCGAGAAATCAGCCAGCTTCTCCTTACATAGAACGCCTTGTTGCTCTAGTTTTTTTACAACGCGGGGATTATGTACCAATTCACCCAGAGTGGCAATACTATCATTATACCCTTTTATGGGGGTTTGTGCAATGTCAACCGCCCTTTTTACACCATAACAAAATCCGCAGGGGTCTGCTACATAAATTTCCATAGATTATTTTTCCCGGTGGGCTTCAATCATCGCCGCAATTTGGGCCATGAGCCGCTCACTGAGTTCCTCCACTTTTACTTTATTTCCGTCCTGGTTTTCCATGGACAACGGTTTGCCAAAAACCACGGTGACCTTGGGCCAGAAGGTTTTCCGGTGCTTCAGGTCACTGCCGATAATGGCCGTAGGTACTACCGTGGCCTTACCCTTAATGGCAATGGCCAGGGCGCCCGGAGCTGCCTTGCCCAAATGACCTTCTGGCATCCGGTGGCCTTCCGGGAAAATCCCCAGCACCTGCTTGTTCTTTAACAGCAACAGAGCGTGCTTAATGGCGTGGGAATCGGCGGCTCCCCGGTGCACAGGGAACGCTCCCAGGGAGCTGTACAGGGCCCCCAGAACGGGTACAAACAGCTCGGACTTGGCCATGAAATTCACGGGCCGGGACGAGGCCGTCCCTACCACCGGCGGATCCAACAGGCTCATATGATTGCTGGCAATCACTACCGGACCTTCCATGGGAATATTTTCCCGGCCGATAATCTTGAGCCTAAGAATAATCCGAAACAGGACGGAGAAAATTATTTTTACGAAACGGTACCACATGCTAGAACCTTCCTTGCCAAAGCGATAATTTGATCGGTTACCTGATCAATGGACAGTTGGGTGGAATCCAAGTACACCGCATCCTCTGCGCAGCGCAGAGGCGAGATTTCCCGGGTTTCATCAAGATGATCCCGCTGGGCAATCCGTTGTTTCAAATCTTCCAGGTCCACGTCCTGGCCTTTTTCCTTCATCTCCAGGTAGCGGCGGTTGGCCCGTTCCTCCACGGAAGCGGTAAGAAACACCTTCAGCTCAGCCTGGGGAAATACCACCGTGCCAATGTCCCGGCCGTCCATTACTACGCCGCCCTGGGCCCCGATTTCCCGCTGGGCTTCCACCATGGCCGCCCGGACGCCGCCAACGGCAGCCACCTGGGACACGTGCTGGGTCACTTCCAAGGAGCGGATGGCTTCCGTCACTTCTTCCCCGCTTTCAAAGACCCGGTTTAGCCCGTCTGCGAAACGAAAAGTGATTTTTACCTGTTTGGCCAGCTCTGTTACTGTTTCTTCCGAAAAAGGCAGCTGTTTGGCCAAAAACCGCAGGGTTACCGTCCGGTACATGGCACCGGTATCGATGTAGGCATAGCCCAGTTGGGCAGCCACCTTTTTGGCGATGGTGCTTTTGCCGGCGCCGGCAGGGCCGTCAATGGCAATGATGATCTTTTTCACAGAGATTCCTCTTTTCCTTGGGCGGCCTCAGTTCCTGCCACGTAGCCCGATGAAAAGGCTGCCTGCAGGTTATAGCCGCCGGTATATCCATCTACGTCCAGCACTTCACCGGCAAAATACAGGTTGGGAACCAGTTTGGAGGCGAAGGTACTGGGACTGACTTCCTTGGTATTGACCCCGCCGGCGGTGACAATGGCTTCCGCCAGGGGCCGGGTACCCGTCAGGGGCACCGTAAACTGCTTCAGGGTCTGGACCAGCCGCAGCCGTTCCTTCCGGGTAATCTGGTTCACCGGCTGCTCCGGGTTCAGGACCGCCCGGTCGATAATCACAGGAATCAGGCTCTGGGGCAGCAAATCGTCCAACCCATGCTTCAATTGTTTTCTGCTGTATTTCACAAAGTCCCGCTGGATCCGGTTGTCCAACTGTTCCGGCGTTAGTGCCGGCTTTAAATCGATGGACAGGTCCAGCAGCGCCTTAGGATTCTTTTTCCAGCATTCCGACGCCGTCCGACTCAGCGACAGGATAATGGGCCCCGATACCCCAAAATGGGTAAAGAGCATTTCCCCAAATTCCTGGGCCAGCACCTTGTCCTGTTCCAAAAGGCTGGCCCGGACGTTGCGCAGGGACAGACCCATAAGTTTCTTTACGTCCTCGTCGTCGCTCTCCAGCGGCACCAGGGCGCCGGTGGGAGGGATAATGGTATGGCCGGCCTCTTTGGCCAGGGCATAACCATCGCCGGTAGAACCGGTCCGGGGATAGGAGGCGCCGCCGGTGGTAATAATCACCGCGTCCGCCCGGTAAAGCTTGCCTTCCGTGTCCTCCACCCCAACCACCTTGCCGTTCACCAGCTTCAGCTGGGAAACTTTCTTATGGAGCAGAATCTTTCCCCCGTAGGAACGGAGGATTTTTTCCAGGGTATTCACCACATCGATGGCCTTATCGCTTTGGGGGAACACCCGGCCGCCCCGCTCTACCTTGAGTGGTAGCCCATTGCGTTCCAACAGGTCCATCATATCCTGGTTGGTAAATTTATGGAACGCCCCAAACAGGAATTTTCCGTTGCCGGGAAGCATGGCTATCATTTCCTGCATGGTGCAGGCGTTGGTAACGTTGCAGCGGCCCTTGCCGGTAATCATCAGCTTCCGGCCGGCCTGCCCCATTTTTTCCAAAAGCGTCACCTGGGCGCCTGCTGCACCGGCTGCAATGCCGGCCATCAGGCCCGCTGCCCCGGCTCCGACTATTACTACCTTGTTCATTATTTCACCAGCCTCTGCAGGGCTTCCACTTCTTCCGGTTCCAGTTCCCGGTACTCACCCTTTTTGAGCCCTTCCAGAGTAAGACTGGCAATCTGGACCCGTTTCAGCTTGTTTACCGGGAAGCCAATGAAATCGCACATCCGGCGCACCTGCCGGTTCCGGCCTTCGTGGATGGTCACGGTAAACAGCGTCAAATTCTTTTCCGGGTCATAGCCCTTCACGTACACCAGGGCCGGAGCAGTCAGCCCGTCTTCCAGGGGTACGCCCATGCGCAGGATGTCCAGCTTTTCTTCTGGAACCTTGCCCTTGACCGTGACCTCGTAGGTCTTGTTCACATGGTGGCTGGGGTGGGTCATTTTCTGGGCCAGTTCCCCATCGTTGGTCATCAGCAGCAGTCCCTCGGTCTGGTAATCCAGCCGCCCCACCGGGTACAGCCGTTCCCGTACGCCTTCCAGCATCTCAGCCACCGTCCGGCGGCCCTGGGGATCCTTCATGGTGGTCACCACGCCCCGGGGCTTGTACAGGAGAATATACCGTTTTTTCGTAGGCCGCAGGCCCTTGCCGTCAATGGTGATGAAGGCCTTGGGCCCCACCTTGGTTCCCAGTTCGGTAACGGTTTTCCCGTTGACCTGGACCCGTCCGGCCTGAATCATTTTTTCGCATTCCCGGCGGGACGCAATCCCTGCCGCAGCCATTACCTTTTGCAGTCTTTCCAGTTTCTCTTCCATTTGTTGTCCTATTCTATGCTTTCTGCTGGGGTTCTTCCCCAGCCGGGTGTTCATTTTCTTCCGGGGCGTCCTCAGAGCTCTCCAGCTCCAAGACTTCCTCCCCCTCCTCCGGGAACAGTTTCTGCTCCAGGATTTCGTCCGGAATATCCGGCAAATCGGCCAGGGTATTAAAACCGAAGGTGGTCAAAAACCGATCCGTGGTACCGTACAAAATGGGCTTGCCGATAACTTCCTTCCGGCCCACCTCGGTAATCAGCCCCAAGTCCGTCAGGGTATTTAATACCCCGTCCACCTTCACCCCCCGGATGGCTTCCATTTCACTTTTGGTCACCGGCTGCTTAAAAGCCACAATGGCCAATGTTTCCATAGCCGCCGTGGACAGCTTCTGTTCCTGCTGCTCGTAAAGGATCTGGAGCACCGGAGCCGCTTCTTCCTTGGTCACCAGCTGCCAGCCTCCGGCGGCCTTGCGCAGGGTCAGCCCCCGGTCCGCCTCCTGGTACCCATGCTGGAGCTCCTCCAGCAGGTCCGCAGTCTGGGCCTGGGTAAGGGCCAGGGCCCCTGCCATTTTTTCCAGGGAAAGGGGCTGGCCGGAAGCAAACAGCAGCGCTTCCAGTTTGCCAAGCTTATGCAGTGCCATACGCACCCTCCTCCCGTTTCGATAGGGTAATCGGCGCAAAGGGCTGATCCTGGCGGATGCAGATTTTCTGCAGCCGAAGCAGTTCCAGGATGGCCAGGAACGAGGCAATGACCTCGCTGTGGCTGGCCTTATTCTTCAGCACCTGCTGGAATGACAGTCCTTTCTGCCGATTTTCCAGCATTCCCATAATATCATCCATCTTGTCCTGCACGTGGAATTCCTGCCGGGGAATAATGGGCTGCTCCTGTTCCCGTTCCGGGAATAGGTTGGCCAGGGCCCGCAGCAGGTCCCCCAGATAGTAGCGCTTCACCTTTTGCTGCTGCCGGGGTGCCGGTGCAGGCTCCCGGCTCCAGCACAGGCTGGCCTTGTCCAGGCACTGGCGCAGCAGCACCGCCCGCTTTTTGAAGCGTCGGTATTCCACCAGCATCTCCACCAGCATGGTCCGGGGATCCTCTTCCTCTTCTTCCACGTCCTTTTCCTTGGGGAGCAGCATTCGGGACTTGATCTGCAGCAGCATAGCCGCCATCAGAAGAAACTCGCTGGCCACGTCCAGGTCATACTCCTGAAGGGTATTCAGATAGGCGATGTACTGCTCCGTAATGGAAACAATGGGAATATCGTAAATATCGATTTTATCTTTTTCAATCAGGTGGACCAACAGGTCCAAAGGACCTTGAAAATCCGCCAATTTTACCGTATAAGCTGCCATGAAGTCATTCCTTGTCTTGCCTGAACAAACTTAAAAAAAGAAGAGCAGGTTCAGGATACTGTGGCACAGACTGAGATACAGACTGGCAAGAGGGGATACAATCACTCCAATTATACCCGTAAAGCATAGGGCAATCAAGATAAGGGTGCTGTAGGGTCCCAGCAGGCTCTCATAGCGCATAGCCGTGGTAAAAGGCAGCCAGTTGCGGAGAATCTGGTACCCATCCATGGGCGGAATGGGAATCAGGTTGAAAAAAGCGAACCAGACATTGTACATCATCAGCCAATTCAAGAACAACATCACCCCGCTGCCGGGATTCATGAACCGGACCATCAAAAATTGCAGGGCCATGGCCACAAAGCACAGAAACAGGTTGCTGCCGGGGCCGGCAAAGGCCACCTTCAGCTGTCCCGAACGGGGATTGGCGTAGTACCGGGGATCGATTCGCACAGGCTTGGCCCAGCCAAAGCCCACCAAAAGCAGCATCAGGGACCCTACCAGGTCCAGATGGGCCAAAGGATTCATGGTCAGTCTGCCGTCCATTTCCGGCGTGGGATCTCCCAGGCTGGCCGACATGGCGCCGTGGGCGTATTCATGCACGGTAATGGTCAGAAGCAGGGCCGGAATCCGAAAAAGTATCGTGGCATCCATTCCTAACATAGAGGCAAATCCTTTCTTTATAGAAACAGGGCCAAAGTGCCCCTAGAGCAGATTGACCCTGTTTTTGCACATATTT
Source organism: Acidaminococcus sp. AM05-11 (assembly GCF_003472805.1). Taxonomy (NCBI): domain Bacteria; kingdom Bacillati; phylum Bacillota; class Negativicutes; order Acidaminococcales; family Acidaminococcaceae; genus Acidaminococcus; species Acidaminococcus sp. AM05-11. The sequence goes on from NZ_QRMX01000011.1 coordinate 29,219, forward strand.
TATTTGCGATGTTCCTTCAAGCCATCCCGCAGGTATTCATTCAGGATCCGTACGTACGTGCCCTTCATGCCCAGGGATTCCGTTTCCAGAACGCCGGCACTTTCGAATTTACGCAGGGCGTTGACAATGACGCTCCGGGTGATGCCGGCCTGGTCAGCAATCTTGCTGGCGACCAGCAGGCCTTCGTTGCCCGGCAGAGCTTTCAGAATTTCAGAAATGGCTTCCAGTTCGCTGTAGGACAAGTTGGAGAAGGCAATCTGTACCATGGCTTTCTTCCGGGAAGCTTCTTCAATATTCAGGGCCTTGTCGTGGAGCAGCTGCATACCAATAACCGTAGCAGCATATTCACTGAGCAGCAGGTCGGAATCTACAAATTCCTTCTTGAACTTGCCCAGAATCAAGGTACCCAGACGAACGCCGTTGCCGAAGATGGGAACTACCGTGGTGAACTTGCTTTCGAACAGGCACTTGGTGTCTTCGCTGAAGGCGCACATATTCTTCACCAGACGATAGTTGGAGGAAGTTTCCCGGATGCCTTCCAGCCATTTCACATAAGAATCAGGGAAACGGCCCACATCCAGTACTTTCTTAATCATCAGTTCGCATTCAAAACCATCCAGAATGGAGTAACCCAAAAGTTCCCCGTTGCTGGAAACGATGTAGATGTTGGCTTTGATGACGTCCTTCAGCACTTCAGCCATTTTTTTGTAGCTGACAGTCTCGGTGTTTTGTAACAATTTGTTGATCATACGTGTTTTTTCAAGTAAAGCAAGCATAATAGTCCCTCCTGTTAGGCCCGTGGATGATGTTTTTCATATTCAGCTGTCAAATGCTCCGCAGTAACGTGAGTATAGATTTGCGTAGTCGACAAGCTGGCATGTCCTAATAATTCCTGTACAGACCGCAGATCCGCCCCGTGCTCCAACAAATGGGTAGCAAAGGTGTGCCGGATAGTATGCGGGCTGACATGTTTTTGTAAGGCTGTCATTTCAACGTATTTGTCCAGGATGCGTCTGACGCTTCTGGCGGTCAGCGGCGTACCCCGGCTGTTGACAAAAAGGATGGAATGTTCACGCACCTGATATTTTTTCATCAGATGCCTGCGGCATTCTTCCAGATAATGGGTGATGGCCTGTACGCAGGGGTGTCCTAGGGGAACCAGCCTTTCTTTGTTCCCTTTCCCTAATAACAGCACATACCGGTTTCCCAGGTCAATCCGATCCAAGGTCAGTCCCACCAGTTCGGAAACCCGGCACCCAGTAGAGTACAGCGTTTCCAAGATGGCCCTGTCCCGTTTGCCCAACAAAGTTGTCACGTCCGGCATTTTCAGAAGCAGATTGATTTCAAATTCTTCCAAAAATACGGGCAGCTTTTTCTCCAGTTTGGGCGTTCGTACCTTGGCAAAAGGATTGGTCTTGATGACGCCTTCCCTCCTTAAAAACCGGTAAAAGGAGCGAAGGGCAGAAATGCGCCGGGCAATGGTCCGCCTGGCCAATTCTTCCTTGTGCATGGCGGCCAAATAGCCGCGAATGTCAAGCAGAGAAATTTGCGACCATTCAAGAACCTTGCCCTTGTCCGCCATATACTGGGCGAACTGGCAGATGTCTGCTTCATAGTTGATGATCGTAAGGGGTGAATCGTCCTTCTCCACCGTCAGGTAGTTCAGGAACTTTTTCACCAGCGGATCCTTGGACGCACTGTTCTTCATGCTAGCCTCCGAAGCAGCTCTTGAATTGTACAAATTTAAGGTATTTCTTGACAATTCATATTATCACAAACTATTCAATCATGCAAGAGATTTTAGCAAATTTTCCAGAATAGTAAGACTCCGTTGCGAAATTGCCGCATTTTTTTCTTTTTTGCCACGAAATTTCGGTCCATCCCAAGGAGCAATCAGTCCAAAATTGATGTTCATAGGCTGGAAGTGCTTCACTTCCGGGTTGCTGATGTACTGGGACAGGGCGCCAATGGCCGTTTCCTTGGGGAACACAAAGGGTTCCTTGCCCTCAATGGCCCGGGCGGCGTAAATGCCGGCAGCCAGTCCGGAAGCAGCGGATTCCACATACCCCTCCACCCCGGTCATCTGGCCGGCAAAGTACAGGTGGGGATGCTCCCTGAGGGAATAATCCGGGTTCAAAAGCAGCGGAGAGTTCAAATAGGAGTTTTTGTGCATGACCCCGTAGCGGACAAACTCTGCGTTTTCCAGGCCGGGAATCAGCCGGAACACCCGTTTTTGTTCCGGCCAGCGCAGATGGGTCTGGAACCCTACAATATTGTACAGGGTCCCTGCCCCGTTGTCCTGGCGCAGCTGCACCACGGCGTAGGGGTCCTTGCCGGTTTTGGGGTCCGGCAGACCTACGGGCTTTAAGGGGCCAAACCGCATGGTTTCTTCGCCCCGGAGAGCCATCTCCTCAATGGGCATGCAGGCCTCGAACACGTTGCCGTGTTCAAAGTCCTTGACTGCTGCCGTTTCGGCATGACACAGCTCGTTCCAGAAGTGCTGGTACTCTTCCTTGGTAAAGGGGCAGTTGTAGTAGGCCGCTTCCCCCTTGTCGTAGCGGGAGGCCTTGTACACCTTGTCCATATTCAGGGAATCCACCGTCACAATGGGGGCCGCCGCATCAAAGAAGTGGAAGTAGTCCTTTTGGACCAGCTTCTGGATTGCCTCCGACAGCTTGTCGCTGGTGAGAGGGCCGGAAGCTGTAATCACAATATCTTCCTCGGGGAAATTGTAATCCGTGATTTCTTCTTCCACCACCGTCACCAGGGGATTTTCCCGAAGGGCCTTGGTAATGGCTGCGCTGAAACCGTCCCGGTCCACCGCCAGGGCGCCTCCGGCGGGAACCTGATGGATATCCGCTTCCCGGATAATCAGGGAGTCCAGCCGGCGCATTTCTTCCTTTAACAGCCCTACGGCGTTTTCAATATTGTTGGCCCGCAGGGAATTGCTGCACACCAGCTCGCTGAAATTGGCCGTATGGTGGGCCGGGTCGGATTTCCCCGGCCGCATTTCGTGGAGGATCACCGGAATCCCCCGGCGGGTCAGCTGCCAGGTGGCTTCGCTGCCTGCCAGTCCGGCGCCTATTACATGTACGTTCATCTTAACCTCATTTCTCTGCCGTCAGGGCCTCGGCAGACGCCGTGCTCTTTCGGGTGCGGGTGGTCTTTTTGACCCCCGCTGTACTCTTTGCCGCAGCCGTTTTGGTGGTGCGCTTGGCTGTAGTTTTCTTGGCGGTGGTCTTTTTGGCCGCCGTGGTCTTCTTGGCAGTAGTTTTCTTTGCCGCCGTGGTTTTCTTTGCCGCAGTAGTTTTGGCCGTGGCCTTTACCGGGCTGGAAACCCCGGCTGCCGCTGCAATTTTGGCGGCGGACCGCTTGCGCAGCTTGAATTCGGTGCAGTTCTCATTGGAACAACTGATGATTTTCTTACCATTGCGTTCCGTATGTTCCACCAGCATGCTGCCGCACACCGGGCAGTTTTCCGGCAGGGGTTTATCCCAGGAAACAAAGTCGCAGTTGGGATAGCTTTGGCAGCCATAGAACAGCTTGCCGGTTTTGCTGTGGCGTTCGATGATTTCCCCGCCGCATTTGGGGCATTTCACTCCGGTTTTTACCACAATGGGCTTGGTATTCCGGCAGTCCGGGAAGCCCGGGCAGGCCAGGAACTTGCCGTGCCGCCCTTCCTTCACCACCATCATCCGGCCGCATTTTTCGCATTGCACGTCACTGACAATCACCGGCTGTTCCACCACGGGAATATTTTCATCGGCTACTTTCAGAGCTTTTTCGAAGGGGTCATAGAATTCCTTGAGCACGGATTCCTTGTCCCGTTTATGTTCACTGATATCATCCAGTTCTTCTTCCATGTGGGCGCTGAACTTTTCATCAATGAAATAGGAGAAGTACTGGTTCAGCATTTCCATGGTGGTCTTGCCCAGTTCCGTGGGCAAAAGGCGTTTGCCGTCCCGGACCACGTAGCCCCGGGTCTGGATGGTTTGGATAATGGGCGAATAGGTGCTGGGCCTGCCGATACCCTTTTCTTCCAGTTCCTTTACCAGGGAAGCTTCTGTAAAGTACGGAGGCGGTTCGGTAAAGTGCTGGACCGCCGGGTCCACCTGCACCAGTTCCATAGGGGTACCCTTTTCCAGGGCCGGTACCTTTTTGTCCTTTTCATCGTCCTTCCGGCCGCTAAGCACCCGGAAGCCGTCAAAGGTAATGACGGAACCAGAAGCCGTCAGTTCGTAGGGGCCGCCGGTAATGGTGAGGGTGGTCAGCTTGCTGATGCTGTTGGCCATCTGGCTGGCAATGGTCCGCTTCCAGATCAGGGTGTACAGCCGCAGCTGGTCCCTTGTCAGGTAGGGCGCCACCGATTCCGGCGTCCGGGCCGCGCTGGTGGGCCGAATGGCCTCGTGGGCTTCCTGGGCGTTTTTCTTGCTGCTGTAGTGGTTGGGCGTCTTGGGCAGGTATTTATCCCCATAGTTCTGACCCACATAGTCCCGGATTTCCGCCACTGCCGTATCGGCCAGATGCACGGAGTCCGTTCTCATGTAGGTAATAAGACCTACTGGGCCGCCCTTTTGGCCTACGTCCAGGCCTTCGTACAGCTGCTGGGCCACCATCATGGTGCGCTTGGTGGTAAAGCTCAGCTGTTTTACCGCTTCCTGCTGGAGGGAGCTGGTGGTAAAGGGAGCCGCCGGCCGCTGCTGCCGGTCTTTCACGGCGCAGTCCTTCACTGCGTAGGAAACCTGCTGGAGTTCTTCGGTAATGGCGTTGGCTTCTTCCTGGTTATGGATTTCCAGCTTTTCGCCGTTTTTCTTTTTCACGTCCGCATGGATTTTCGGTGGCTTGCCGTTGGGCTCCAGGGTTACGGAGCTGGTCCAGTATTCCTGGGGCTCAAATTCGTCGATTTCCTTTTGCCGGTCGCAAATAATCTTGACGGCTACGGACTGGACACGGCCGGCGCTGAGGCCCTTGCGGATTTTCCGCCACAAGAGAGGGCTCAGCTGGTAGCCTACGATCCGGTCCAGAATCCGACGGGTCTGCTGGGCGTCCACCTTGTCCATGTCGATATTTTGGGGATCCTTCAGGGCATCTTTGATGGCCTGAGGGGTAATTTCATGGAAAGAAATCCGGCATTTGTCCTGGGGTCCTACCCCCAAAAGATAGCCCAAATGCCAGGCAATGGCTTCCCCTTCACGGTCCGGGTCAGTTGCCAGATAAATTTTGTCGGCCTTTTTGGCCAAGGTCCGCAGTTCCTTGATCAGGGGACCCTTGCCCCGGATGTTGATGTACTTGGGGGTGAAGTCATGCTCCACATCTACCCCAAACTGGCTTTTGGGCAGATCCCGCAAGTGGCCCATGGAGGCCCGGACGGTGTAATTCTTGCCCAAGAATTTTTGAATGATGTTCGACTTCGTAGGAGACTCTACGATGACCAGATTTTTTGTCACTCTCTTCTCCTCCTAAACTACAAGCATATAACGATTTCCCGGGCCCTGCCGCACAGCCCCGCTGATTTCCAGCTGGAGCAGTACGGAACTCAGTTCGGCCAGGGACCAGGAAAAATGTTCTGCCAGCTGTTCCATGGACTGGCTGCCTGCCTCCTGGAGCCAGGAAAAAACCTGCTGGGCCTGCGGCACTTGCGCAGACGGCAGCTGATCAAATAGCGAAAGTTCTGTTTCTTTTTTGGCAGGGACCGCACACTGGGGAAACGCTTCCTGGAGCAGCTGCTCCGGCCCATCCACCAGCAGCGCCCCGTCCCGAATCAGCTGATGGGTACCCTTGCTGGTGGCCGAGTGGATCAGCCCGGGAATGGCATACACGTCCCGGTTTTCCTCGGCGGCCAGCCGGGCGGTAATCATGGCCCCGCTTTTCAGGGCAGCCTCCACCACCAGCACCCCGCTGCACAGCCCTACCACAAGCCGGTTGCGCAGGGGAAACCGTTTCTGCAAAGGCTCCACCCAGGGCGCGTATTCGGTAACCAGAGCCCCGTGCTGGGCAATCTGCCCAAACAGCCGGGAATGGGCCGCCGGATACAGATGCTGAAAGCCGCCGGCCAAAACGGCCACCGTGCAGCCGCCTCCGTCCAGGGCACCCTGGTGGGCTGCGGCGTCAATGCCGAAGGCACCCCCGGAAACCACCGTTACCCCCTGCCCTGCCAAATAGCGGGCAAAGCTCCGGGCATTTTCCAGCCCGTAGGCCGTGGCTTTCCGGGAACCCACCACCCCCAGGGTACGTTTCCAGGAAGGAAAGGTTCCCTTCCGGTAGAGCACCGCCGGAGGACTGGAAAGCTCCCGAAGGCCCGGAGGATACTCCTCCGAATACTCGGTCACCACAGCCACCTGATGGGTTTCACAGTAGTCGTAGATTTGTTCCGGCAGGTCGCCTTGATACATTTCTTCGTAGTAGGAAAGCAGGCCTTCCTTCAAAAGCCCCGAGGCCTTCAGGTCCCTGCTGCCTGCACGAAAGGCGGCCTTGGCGGAGCCAAAATAACTGACCAGCTCCCGCACACGGTTGGGAGCCTGGTAGCCCAAAAGGTCGGCCAAGGCGGCATAGTAATAGCGTTCCATGTTCCCACATCCCTTGTTGAAAATAAGCTGAGTACATTAGTACATATAATTGAAGATAACACAATACAGAAAGAATGTCCAATCCCTGCCCGGCATACCTTGCCCCGTTTCAGGTCCTGGACCACAGCTTTATGGGGTTGCGGAAAACTTTTAGCAGGAAAATTACCTGAAAGTTTCAGAAATATTGAAACTGTAGCATAGTATACATGGACTCCGGGGAAAAAATCAAGTGTCAGATTAAAATCTTCTTCAAAAATGTTCTGATTGGGCAAATTCACAAGAAATATTATCACATTTGAAGCATATTTTAAAAAATAACCAATTCCGGAAATATTTCCCGATTATCCAGTATTTTACCGTTTTTACAAAAATCACAATGCAGGTTCCTCCAAAAAATTCACAACTTTTTTGGCCTGCACAGGGGGCAGGGACTTGTAATCTTTCCCAAATCCCGTATAATTTAGTAATACCGTCAAATAACGCTCTTATTATGGTAAATCGGTAAATCACCTTCCATTACAATATGCTGTCCCAGGAAACCCTTCCTGCCGCAGCCCAAAGGAGAATCCCCATGCCTGCATCTTTAAATGAAACCCCTTCCGGGGAACGCGTCCATATTGGCCTGTTCGGCTGCCGCAACGCCGGCAAGTCCTCCCTGATCAACGCCCTGACCGGCCAGGACTTGGCCATTGTTTCCGACTTTAAGGGCACCACCACGGACCCGGTGTCCAAAGCCATGGAAATCCTGCCCCTGGGCCCCGTGCTGCTCACGGACACCCCGGGGATGGACGACGACAGCGACCTGGGCCAGTCCCGGATTGAAAAAGCCCGGCTGGTGCTGCGCAGCACCGATGTGGCCCTCTTGGTGGTGGACGCCGCCCAGGGCCTGAATCCCTTTGACCAGAAACTGCTCACCGAAATCCAGGCTCGGAAAATTCCCTATATCGTAGTCTTCAACAAAATTGACCTGGCCCCGAGTTTTGCCCTGCCCCAGGACCTGCAAACCGTGGCCCTGGCCGTCAGCGCCCAAGAGAAGCTCCATATTACGGAGCTGAAGGAACGGCTGGCCGCCTTGGCCGGCAAAACGGAACACAAGCGCCCCCTGATTCTTGACCTGCTCCAGCCCGGGGACCTGACCGTACTGGTAGTGCCTGTGGACGGCTCCGCCCCCAAAGGCCGGCTGATTCTGCCCCAGCAGCAAACCATCCGGGAACTCTTGGACGGCCACTGCACCGCCCTGGTTACCCAGCCGGAAGAACTCCCCAGCCTCCTGAAAGCCCTGGGCAGCACCGTTAAACTGGTGGTCACCGACAGCCAGGTCTTCCATATCGTCAACAAAATGGTGCCCCCAGAAATCCCCCTGACCTCCTTCTCCATCCTGTTTGCCCGCTACAAGGGCCAGCTGGGCCCCTTCATTGAAGGCGCCGTAGAGCTGGGGAAACTGAAAGACGGGGACAAGGTGCTGATTTCGGAAGGCTGCACCCACCACCGCCAGTGCAACGACATTGGCGCCGTGAAAATGCCCAACTGGATTCGCAAATTCTCCGGGGCCCAGCCGGAATTCATCTTCTCCAGCGGCAAAAGCTTCCCGGACCTGCTCCAGGAAGTCCAGCTGGTGGTCCACTGCGGCGGCTGCATGCTGAACCCCCAGGAAGTGGCCTATCGGCAGCAAACTGCCCGGGAGCAGCACGTGCCCATGACCAACTACGGCATTGCCATTGCCTATATGAACGGCATCCTGCCCCGGGTCCTGGCCCCCTTCCCCCAGTACCTGGAAAAAATCCAATAGTACAGCAAAGACGGTGTTTCAGAACTATCTGAAGCACCGTCTTTTGATTTGCCGCAGGCCCTGCACCCAACAGCCCTGCCTGTTTATTTTTGAAAGTTTTTGGCCCAAAGCTTGCCAAAGCTTCTCTGCTCGGATTCGTCAATGCCCCGGTGTCCGTGGACCTGGCACTGGTCCAGGGCACCTTCCAGCTGGGCAAATTCGCTGTCCGTCAGCTCCACATTCCAGGCCCCCAGGTTTTCCAAAATCCTCTCCTGGTTCTTGGACCCGGGAATGGGCACCACATTGGGATATTTGTGGAGCATCCACGCCAGGGAAATCTGGGCGGGAGTGGCGTCCTTTGCCTTGGCAAACTGGTTCAGAATATCCAGAATCGGCTGGTTGGCCAAAAGGTTTTCCTTGGACAGCTGGGGCACAAACTTCCGCACATCATCTCCCTGAAACTGGGTCTTTGCCGTCACCTTGCCGGACAAAAAGCCGCTGGCAATGGGCGAAAAAGGCACCACCCCAATATGGTGCTTCAGGGTATAAGGGAAGATTTCCTTCTCGCAGTCCCGTTCCAGAATATTGTACAGGTTCTGCACCGCGGACAGGGGCGTTACCTGGTGGGCTGCAGCCACCGTTACCGCCGGCACCTGGGACAGCCCCCAGCCCCGAATCAGCCCCTGGTCAATGAGCTGCCCCAGCACCTGGGCAATTTCTTCCACCGGGAACCGTTCGTTGATCCGGTGCAGATAGTACAGGTCCACATAGTCCGTGCGCAGCCGCTTCAGGGAAGCGTCCAAATGCAGCCGAATGGTATTGTAAAGGCTCCCCTGGAGCTCCTCCGTTTCCCCCAGGTGGAACTTGGTGGCCAGGACAATGTCCTTTCGAAACGGTTCCACCGCCTCCCCTACGATTTCTTCGTTGTGGCCGGGGTAGTACAGCTCCTTACCGTAGCTTTCCGCCGTATCAAAAAAGGTGCAGCCAAAAGCATAAGCCTTCTGGATGGCAGCAATGCTGTAGCTGCGCTCCGGGATTTGGCCGTAGCCATGGGAAAAGCCCATGCACCCCATGCCAATGGGAGATACCTCCAGATTGCCCAATTTTCGTTTCTCCATAGGTGTTTCTCTTTTCTTACTTTGTCCAAAGCCCCCGGTTCCAACCAGGACCCAGGGGCTTTTCTTTCTATTATACCCAAACAACCGTTATAGGCCCAGGCTGTAGACCCAGTCCTGAACGTCTTTGGCAGCCACATTGGAGGGGAAGCGTTTCCCTTCCAGCCAGGTGCCGGTACCGGCCAGCTGCTGCAATTGGGTGCCGCTTTCTCCCATTCCTGATTCCACAGAAGTAGCAAAGGGAATCACCGTTTTACCGGAAAAAGCGTTGGCTTTCACAAAGCCTTTTACTGGCCAGGCCGCCAAATGCCACCAAATCGGATAGCCGATAAAGACCGTGCTGTACGTATCCCAATTGGCCGGTTTGGCATTGGTAAGCGCCACCTGCTCCTGAAGGCTGGGATTATCGTGTTCCTTTACCACCCGGCTGCTTTTATCCCGGTAGTTCAGGTCCGCTTCCGTATAGGGCTGGACCGGCTGGAGTTCCCACAAGTCCCCGTGAACCGCTTCCGCAATGGTCTTGGCCACAGAACGGGTATGCCCGGTACCGGAGAAATACACTACCAGCACCTTGCCGCCCTTCTTCACGCTGGGGGCAGCGCTTTCCGTTTTGGCCCCAGACGCCGTCGGTTTCTGCGATTCCCCTGAGCCGCAGGCAGCAGCCCCCAGAGCCAGAAGCAGCGCCGTAAACAGTACAATAATTTTTTTCATGCTATTCTCCTTTTAGCGGACAAAATTGGTAAATACCTGGGGTTCCTGCTGCGGCAGAGCCACTCCCGCCTCGTCCGCCGCTTCCCGGCATTTTAGGAAATAAGCCATATTCCGGCCCAGCGTCCGCATGGTCTGCAAGCCCTCGGCGTCCTGGAGTACATCTTCCGGGGTCTGGCCGTGGACCATATTCCAATACTGGCTGGAAATAATGGGCATCTGCATCAGCCCAAAGTACTTGTTCAATTGATCATAGGTAGCAGTGGTACCGGCCCTGCGGGCAGAAATCACCGCCGCTGCTGGTTTCAGATAAAAAGGTTTGTTTTCCCGGCGTGCCCCGGCATAAAAAGCCCTGTCCAGAAAGGACGTAATGGCGCCGCCAGCTGCTGCCCAATGGACGGGTGTGCCAAACAGGAAGCCATCGGCCCCTGCGGCCTTGTCCAAAAACGTATTTACTCCGTCACCGTCAAATACACAGCTATGCAAGGTGTTGCATTTGTGACAAGCAATGCAGCCATGAAGGGGGCCATTGCCAATCCAGAAGAATTCCGTTTCCACGCCCTCTGTGTTTAGGGTTTTGGCCGCTTCCTTTAGCGCCGTATAGGTGCAGCCCTTTTGATGGGGACTGCCGTTTACCAATAATACCTTCATTTTTTGTTCCTCCTGTTTTGGCTTTCCGCCAGCTTATTTTTTTGCAGCCACTGTACCATGACCTGGGCCACCTTTTGGTTATTCAGGTCGGCAAAGGCAAAGTGGGTGTTGCCCCGAAGCCCCAGTTCCGGCAGGGAAATGATTTCCGCCCGGCCGCCATTTTGGTTAACCAGCGTCGCCCATTTTTCGGCCAGGTTCTTCCGCACCCGCCAGTTGTCCATGCCCCAGTTGGCCACCGGCTTGTCCCCACTGGGGATATTGTCCCCAAAGACCACGGCAATGGGCAGCTTTGTCAGTTTTAGAAATTCCGCCCTGGGCACCGCATACCCGGCAGCCGGGAAGGGACTGGTAGTTTTTTCCACCGCCGGCACTTGCCCTTCCGGGAAGGGGAAGGTTCCCGGCTCAAAGGAGATTACGCCCTTCACTAGTGGGCTCTCCATAGCCGTGTCCCACCCTGGGCCGCCGCCCTGGGAATGGGTGACCAGCACCGAAGGCCCCGCCTTGGCCACCACTGCCGCAAGGGCAGAACTGATTACCTTGGCATCAAAAGCGCCCGTATTGGGGGTCATCTGATAAAAGAACTGCTCCTCCGCTTCCTTGTCCCGGGGAACCGCCGCATTGGCGTAGGGCTTTGGATACACCCCTATGCGAAAGGTGTTGTACCACAGCTGGTCCTGGGGCTGGGCAGAAAGGGCCATAGGCACCGTGGACTGGCCGGCTTTGCCCCGCCGGGGCTGGTCCACCACATAGGTCTTGTAGCCCCGTTCCAAAAAGATATTTTGGAAGCCGTCCCGGCCATCCGGCGTGGTTTCCCAGGTTTTGCCGGACTGCCCAGCGCCGTGCAGGAACACCAGGGCATTTTTCTGGGCCTTCACTGGAATCTGGTAAAAGGCGTAGGCTGCATCCCCGTGGAGGGTATTTCCAGCCCGGCTTTGGAGCTCACCGGTATAGGTGCCCGGAGCCGTTTTTACCGTACCGCCGGCAAAAAAGCTGCCCTGGTCCTGGAGCAGTACCGGATGGCTAAAGGCAAAACCCGTACTGGCAGAAGCCCACAGGGCCGCCGCACAAAATAAAGGTAAATATTTCGCTTTCATTGTTTTACCTCCCCTTCTTTTCTTATATTCCCAGTATAGTAAAAGCGAGGCTTCCGGAGAAGTCTCGCTTGGTTTACTGCTATTAACTTTTAGTTTCTACTATCCTAGGGCTGTAACCCATTGCCAGCCTCCTCTATTTGGTCCAAAGCCTCCAGGAATTCCCGTACCCCCTTGGAAGGTCTGGGGCTGTAGAGAATGCCATAGGGAATGGTGTAGTCCCAGTCCACCGGCAGGGTTTTCAAAAGGGGATGGACGCTGCTCCAGGGGTCAATGGTCACCAGCACTGCCTGCTCCGCTACGCAGCGGTTGAAGATTTTCATATCGTAAAAGGGAAAATCTACCAGTTCAATGGCCGGGTGGTGCTCCGTGAGCTCCCGTCTCAGGTCATCAAAGACCGTGCTGTTCCTGCGCAGCACGTAGAGCCGCTGGCCGTACAAAGCTTCCAGGGTCAGCCGCTTCTTGGCTGCCAAAGGATGGGTACTGGCCACAGCGCAGCGCAGGGGTTCCCAGGTCAGCTGCCGAAACCGGGTTTTGCTGTACAGCGCCTGCTGGCCCTGGTCCGAATACCCGGCCACCAGGTCAATGTCCTGGCCCAGATTTTCCAGGATATGCACTGCATTTTCCGGCGTATTTTCAAAAGGTACCAGCTGAACCTGGAGCTTGGGGTTTAGCTGGTGAACCTTGGGCCAGAGCTTTAGGAGGAACTGGGAAGGGGTCATGGGCGAAGTCCCCAGCCGCAGCAAATATTCCCGCTGCTCCTCCGCCAGCCGGGCCCGTGCCACCGCTTCCTGGGCATAGTCCAGCAGGCGGCTGGCATCCCGCTCCAGGGACGCACCCGCTTCCGTCAGCCTAAGACCCCTGTGGGTCCGGATAAAAAGCCTGAGCCCCAGCTGCCCTTCCAGCAGGTTAATCTGCTTTTGGACGGCAGGGGGCGAGATTTTCAGTTCTTCCGCCGCCTTATTAAAGCTTCCGGCCCGGGCCACCGCCGCAAAAGTGACAAGCGCTGAACTAATCAGCATACGCCCCTCCTCCTTTCTTCTGGACAGGAGCTTCCCCGCCCAGCATTTCCTACTATTATACCATGGCAGCCTATACCCTGGCAGCCCTGCCCCATGTTCACTTTTCTTCCGCCTTATGCAAAGCAGCAGGCTTTCCGCGGGGAAAACCTGCTGCTGATTTAGCTATGCAGTTACGCTTTGACCACCTTATGGAACAAGTCCTTATGGTCTTCAATCTTGCTTTGGCCGCCCACTACGCACAGGTAGCCGTCGCTGAGCACATCCTTGACCACCGGTGCCAGGGCCCGGATATCGGCCACCTGGCAGTCAATCACCTGATCCCGGCCCTTTTGCACCACGTCCTGAGGCAAACCGGTCATATAGGCCGCAATGGCCTTTTCCAGATGCATCGCCGTGGTCAGCGGCGTATCCAAAAGGCTCACCGTCCCAATGACGTACTTGGTCATTTCCCGGGCGTCTGCGTCGAAGCTTTCCAGATACGCCGGCAGATCCCGGTAGGTCTTCAGGGTTTCTGCCAGGTTGGGATCCCGGTAGGAGGACAAGTACAGCACGCCGCTCCGGTCAAACCGGGCACCGGCGCCGTAGGCCCCGCCCTGGACCCGGACCTTGGTCCACAGGTAGCCGTAGCGCAGAATGGTTTCCAGTACCTTCATGGCTCCCGTGTAGTCGTAGCCATGATCCCGGTAGTTGCCGCCGGCCAGTACGTACTGCACCTTGCCGGAGGTCACCACCCCTTCGTTGGTTTCCCCAGCAGGGAGCTCAGGCATGGGCTTTCCGGCAAAGGCGGAATGGGGCAGGCTGGCCACAAAGGCTTCCAGGCGCTGCACCGCTTCCGTCTTCATGTCCTCGTCACAGGACAGGGAATCCAGCTGCTCGTCCTGATGGAAGAAGGCCGGTACCAGCTGCTGGAGTTTTTCCACCACAGCGTCCGCCCGTTCATCAAAGTGGGCCCACAGGTCCTGGATGAACTGGTAATAGGTCAGCTGGTCGTGCTCCAGGCTCCGGCCGCTCTTAGAGAAGTAGGAGGTCAGCCGCATGGCAGCAACCGTCATGCCCCGGGCAAAGAACGCATTGTCCCAGCCGGTCTTCACTTCGCTGACAATTTCCTTCAGCCGTTTCTTGTCCCCAATATGGCTGCGCAGGGCAATGCTGGAAAGAATCTTAAAGAGCATTTCCTCGTTCTTTTCCAGTACCTTGGCAGATACCTTGAACACGTTCCGGTAAGAGTTGGTATTGTTGTACTGGGCATAGGGCTTGAGCTCAAAGTTCAGGCCGCCCAAATAAATATCGGACAGGGTGGTCAGTTCTTCGTAGGTATAGTCATCGGTGTCCACCTTGCCCAGCACATCTGTCAGCAGGTAGCCGTAGCACAGCAGGTCTTCTGGGATACCGGTGCAGTCAAAGCACCAGTCAAAATAGGCAATCTTGTTGGTAAAGGCCGGCAGGAACAGGTGCTGGTGCTTCCCGTCCTGGGTCGTGGTATAGGCTTCCGCTTCGGCCTTCCGGACAATGTCCGTGCGCTTCAGGAGAGGAATGGTAGCCAGGGCTTCCGGAGAGTCCGGAGCTTCCTGACGGGCATGGAGTTCGTCCGCCAGTTGGGCGTAGCCTTCCAGGGTCTTTTCGTCCATGCTGGCCTTCAGCTGGGCCATTTTTTCCTTCTGGGCCGCAGCATCCTTTTCTTCCTTCCCCGGTTCCGGGGTAAGGGTCAGGAGCACTTTGTGGGTGTTGTCCAGGAGCACCGTTTCAATCAGGCCCTCATAATAGCGCTTGTCCATCTGGGAGCGCAGATAATCCAATTCTTCGGTGAATTGCAGGGACGCTGCCGGGTCTCCCCCGTACAGCCAGGATTCCATGCAGCCCAGGCCGTAGATTAAGCCTTTGGGATAAATGTTGTAGTCCGCTTCCCGCAGCTTGAATTCTTCGGAATTCAGTTCCGCCGTCAGAAGGTCCTTGGGAATCCCGGTCCGGGTCAGTTCCTGCAAGGTATGGTATACCACCTTCACGAACTCGTCTTCCTTTTCCGGGTCGGAGCCGCTGACCTGCACGGAGAATACCGGCTGCAGCTGGGAAGCGTTCAGGGAACCGGACACGTCCGTGCCAATGCCGGCCTTGAGCAGCGCCAGCCGCAGGGGAGCGTTGTTGCCCTCCAGCAGCACATGTTCCAAAATCCGCAGGGCCATCACCTGTTTCTGGTCCAGGGCCGTGCCCGTTACGATATTCAGCGACAGGTAGGTCTTATGTTCCGTGGGGTCCCCTGCCGCTACCGGGTAAGTAGCCTGGACTTCCTTGGTCTGGTCAAAGGGTGCCTGCAAGAGAATTTCCACCTTCAGGGTCCCGCTCTTGGGGAAATGGCTCAGATACTCTTTATCCAGGTAGGCCAGGTAGTCCTCAATATCCATATTGCCGTACAGGTAGATATAGGAGTTTTCCGGGCTGTAGTATTTCTTGTGGAAGGCAATGAACCCTTCCTGGGTCAGTTCCGGAATGGCTTCCGGCAGACCGCCGGATTCAAACCGGTAGGGGGAATCCGGGAACAGGGCCTTGCACACCTCGTGCTCCTCGATGGCGTCCGGGGAGGAGTATACCCCTTTCATTTCGTTGTACACCACGCCGTTGTAGATCAGGGGCTTGTCCTCCCCTTCGCCCAGCTCGTAATGCCAGCCTTCCTGCTTCAGGGTGAAGGGGTTTTCGCTGGTCAGGGGATAGAACACCGCATCCAGGTACACATCCACCAGGTTGCGGAAATCCTTGTCGTTCCGGCTGGCCACCGGGTACACCGTCTTATCGGAGTAGGTCATGGCGTTCAGGAACGTATTCAGGGAACCTTTCACCAGTTCCACAAAGGGTTCCTTCAGCCGGTACTTCCGGCTGCCGCAGAGCACAGAGTGCTCGGTAATGTGGGCTACCCCCGTGTCATCCTGGCTGGGGGTGCGGAAACCAATGGTAAATACCTTGTTGTCGTCCGCGCAGGCCACATAAAACACCCGGGCGCCGCTGACCTCATGGACCAGTTGGTACCCTGTAGCGTCAATGTCCGGCAGTGCCGTGATTTTTTCTACTGTAAACCCATGCAGATGGGAATGAAGCTGTAATTCCATATGTAGGGCCTCCTTTTCTCAATTTAAGAAAAAGGGAGTGCGGCACCTGCTACACTCCCCCTTTGCTCATATAGTGATTCCTTATTTAAAGTATTGCACGCCAGCCAGGAAAATCGGCTGAACCTTATTGCCATAGATGTTCTTCATCAGGCCGTCAGTGTAGCGTTCGGTATGACCCATCTTGCCCAAAATGCGGCCGTCAGGGCTGGTAATGCTTTCAATGGCGTACATAGAACCGTTGGGGTTGTACGGGCTTTCCATGGTGGGCTCGCCCTTTAGGTTCACGTACTGGGTGCCAATCTGGCCGTTCTTGGCCAGGGCCTTGATTTCTTCCTCGGTAGCCACAAACCGGCCTTCCCCGTGGGAAATGGCAATGGTGAAGGTATCCCCCGGTTCCGTCAGGGACAGCCAAGGAGATTTGTTGGAAACAACCTTGGTCTGGACCATCCGGGAAATGTGGCGGCCAATGGTGTTAAAGGTCAGGGTAGGAGAAGTTTCCGTCATGGGCACAATCTTGCCGTAGGGAACCAGGCCCAGTTTGATCAGGGCTTGGAAGCCGTTGCAGATACCCAGAATCAGGCCATCCCGTTCTTCCAGCAGCTGGTTTACAGCTTCCGTCAGAATGGGGTTCCGGAATACGGTGGCAATGAACTTGCCGGAGCCGTCCGGTTCGTCACTGGCGGAGAAACCGCCGGGCAGGGCCAGGATTTGGGCCTGGGCCATGCGTTTCGCCATTTCTTCCACGGATTCCTTGATGGCTTCCGGAGTCAGGTTACGCAGCACGAAAATGTCTGCCTCAGCCCCAGCTGCTTCAAAAGCGGCAGCCGTATCGTATTCGCAGTTCAGGCCCGGGAATACAGGGATGAATACCCGGGGTTTGGCCACATTGTAGGGAGCGGTCAAAGGCAGGTCGTTGGCATAGGGAGCCAGCCGGACAATTTCCTTGCCGGAATCCTTCACCACAGAGGGGAATACACTTTCCAAAGTGTGGGTGTAGGCTTTCTTGATGTCTTCCAGGGAGATATCCGTGCCGTTGACAGCCACCTTGCCGTCATCAGTCAGGGTACCCAGTACCAGGAAGTCATTGCCGGCAAATACCTTGTCAGCGTCAGCGCCGTCTTCCAGTTCTACCAGGAAGCCGCCGGGCTGCAAGGTGAACAGGCATTCTTCATGGACAAAGGGTTTCACGAATTCGAAGCCCAAACCGTTGCCCAGGCACATGGAGGAAATACCGGCTGCTACGCCGCCTTCCTTCACTACGCCGGCGGTGATGATGCGCTTGCCCAGGATGCCCTTATGCACGTTGGCAAGCAGGGTCCGCAGGGCAGCATAATCCACCACTTCGTGTTCGTCGCAGGGAACGGGGATGAACACCACCGTATGGCCGGCCTTCTTAAATTCGTTGGAAATAGTATCCCGGCCGTCCATAACCCCTACTGCAAAGCAGATCAGGGAAGGCGGAACTTCCAGGTCCATAAAGGTACCGGACATGCTGTCCTTGCCGCCGATAGCCGGCAGTTCCAGTTCGCAGCAGGCTTCGTAGGCACCCAAGAGGGCACTGAAGGGACGGCCCCAGGTATGTTCGGTATGCAGTTTGGGGAAGTATTCCTGCATGGAAAGCCGCAGCTTGGCAGGGTCAGCACCCAGGGCTGCAGCCCGGCAGACTGCTTCCACCACGGCGTACATGGCGCCATGGTACGGGCTCCAGCAGGCCACGTTGGGGTTATAGCCGGCAGCCATCACGGAGGTGGCAGTGGTCTTGCCCCCCAGCACCGGCAGACGGGCTGCCATGCCTTCGGTAGGAGTCAGCTGGTTCTTGCCGCCATAGGGCATCAGCACGGAGCCCCGGCCGATGGAGCCGTCAAACCGTTCGCCCAGGCCTTCCTGACTGCACACGTTCAGCCGGTCCAGGTTGGCCAGCCAGGCTTCCTTGATATCCTTGCCTTCTACCACAGCAGGCGGATTGTTAAAGGGAGAAGTTTCTTCCACCCCATCTACAATGACATTATGTTTTTGGGGAATGCCGTTGGTGTCCAGGAAAGCCCGGGACAGGTCAACAATCTTTTCCCCTCTCCAGTACATAACCAACCGGGGATCTTCAGCCACTTCAGCTACCACCGTGGCTTCCAGATTTTCCACGTCAGCAGCATGGAGGAATTTGTCCAGGTCCTTGGCAGCAATAACCACAGCCATTCTTTCCTGGGATTCGGAAATAGCCAGTTCGGTGCCGTCCAGGCCTTCATACTTCTTGGGCACCTTGTCCAGGTTGATGACCAGGCCAGGAGCCAGTTCGCCAATGGCTACGGATACACCGCCGGCGCCAAAGTCGTTGCAGCGCTTGATCAGGCGGGTTACTTCCGGATTGCGGAACAGCCGCTGGATTTTCCGTTCGTTAGGCGCATTGCCCTTTTGGACCTCTGCCCCGCATTCGCTCAGGGAAGCAGTGGTATGTTCCTTGGAGGAGCCAGTAGCGCCGCCCATGCCGTCACGGCCGGTACGGCCGCCCAGCAGGACAATCAGGTCGCCGGCAGCCGGTCTTTCCCGGACTACCGCATCCCGGGGAGCAGCACCAATTACGGCGCCCACTTCCATGCGCTTGGCCACGAATTTTTCATGGTAATATTCTTCTACAGAACCGGTGGCCAGACCAATCTGGTTGCCGTAGGAGCTGTAGCCGGCAGCTGCGCCCAGGGTAATCTTTCTTTGGGGCAGTTTGCCTTTCAGGGTCTTTTCATAAGGAGTGCGGGGGTCGCCGGAACCGGTGACACGCATGGCCTGATATACATAGCTGCGGCCGCTCAAAGGATCGCGGATGGCGCCGCCCAGACAGGTGGCAGCACCGCCGAAGGGTTCGATTTCGGTGGGATGGTTGTGGGTTTCGTTCTTGAACATCACCAGCCAGTCTTCCTTCTTGCCGTCCACTTCAATGGGGACCACAATACTGCAGGCGTTGATTTCTTCCGAAGCGTCCAGGTCGGCCAGTTTGCCTTCCTTCTTCAGCTTCTTGGCAGCCAGGCAGGCCATATCCATCAGCGTAATGGGCCGCTTGGTGTCTTCCCCGTACACAAAGGCACGGTCTTTTTTGTACAGTTCAAAGGCTTTGGCTACCGTTTCGGTGTACACCCCGTCGGTGATTTCCACATTCTCCAGCTTGGTTTCGAAGGTGGTATGACGGCAGTGGTCGGACCAATAGGTATCCAGCACCTTGATTTCCGTAATGGAGGGATCCCGGTTTTCCTTTTGGAAGTAGGTTTGGATGTAGGCCAGGTCTTCAAAGCTCATGGCCAGTTCCTGCTTCTTCAGAAAATCTGCCAGAGCTTCCTGGCTCATTTCCCTAAAGCCCGTGAGAATGGCTACAGAAGCCGGTTTTTCCCAGGTCATATCCAGGGTTTCCGGTTTTTCAATGGCAGCTTCCTGGGCTTCCACCGGGTTGATGCAGTAATGTTTGATTTTCTCCACATCGGCTTCGGTCAGGTCCCCTTCCAGCAGGAACACTTTGGCAGCGGCCACAATGGGACGGGTGCCTTGGGTAATCAGCTGGATGCACTGGGCAGCGAAATCTTCCCGCTGGTCGTATTGGCCGGGGAGCAGTTCCTGGGCAAAGCTGTGGACGCCTTCCGGAATTTCCAGGGTTTCGTCACAGACCGTGTCCACCGGAGCTTCGCTGAGCACCAGGGATTTGGCAGCCTGGTAGTCCGCATCGCTGAGACCTTCCAGGTCGTACCGGTTGATGACCCGGAGACCGGTCAGGTTCTTCAGGCCCAAGGTTTGCTGCAGGTCAGCCAAAAGGCCTTCTGCTTCAACAGCGTAGTCTTTTTTCTTTTCTACAAAAATTCTTCTGATTTGTTCGCTCATGACAGTCTCCAGTCTCCCTTAAAAGTACTCGTTTATGAAATTGTTCTGCTGTGGGAATAATTTGGCTAGTGTATCCTCAGCGGAAGCATCAGCAGCAAAAAGCATACCTGCCTGGAGCAGGGTTTGGACAGAATAGGTACCAAAGAACAGCTGGGTAAAGGTTCCCACGTCCATCAGCACGTTGGGCTCCTCCACCGTATTCAGCAGCTGCACCCCCTGGGGCGTAAGCTGCACCTTGACCAGCAAGGTATTGAGAGCAATCTGTTCGTCCTTCAGGCCCAGGATGAACTCCCGGCCTTCCAGTTCCTTGGGAACGCTTAGCTTTTTCAGGATGGCGGCAGCATCAATCACCCGCCCCATCATAAAGGGTGCCAGCTTGGGGGCCAGGCTCTGGTCCGGCAGCGTCAGATAGGTCAGGTCGTCACCGGGCGCCAGATACTCCAGCTCCTGGTACGTTCCGGCAAGACCCTTAAAATACTGCAGAAGCCGCAGCTTGGCCGGCGGGTCGATGGCCAGGGCCTCCAGTACCTTCACCGTGGTCCCTTCCCGGCTGTACAGGGCGTAGCCCCGGGGCGTGCCGTTTTCCCGGACCACCACCGTTTCCACGTTTTCCTGGGCCGCCGTAATAAGGAAGTTCTGCCAGTTCTGGGACGACCGCAGCACGTAGCCGTGGTAGCTTTCCATAGTCTTGGCATACACCGGTGCCAGGAGCGGTTCCGCCCCCAGGGTGTCCACCCGCTCCGCCGTAAAGCTGGGAAGCAAGGTCCGGGCAGGTTCAAGCCCTGCTAGCGGCAACTTGTATTCCTTGCGCAGATGGGTGTATTGGAACCCATAGGGCTGGTAGATGCCGGCGTAAATGGGCATCAGGATTACAAAGGGCACCTTCAGGGCCCGGAGCATGGTAAAGGCCGTGTCCATCAGCTGGCCCATCACATGATTGCCCCGAAAGGCCGGTTCTGTAGCCACCCCTACAATGTAGGGCACCTTCCAGGCCCGGTCCCGGACCAGCAGTTCGTAGGGATTCAGGTGGAGCATGGTAACCAGTTTGTCCTGGTCAAAGCCGCCCAAAATCCGGTTCTGCTTCAAACAGTACTGGGAAAAGTACCATTCATAGAAAGGTGTTCCCTTCTTTTCAAAGCAAAAATCCCAAAGAGACGCCGCCTGGGGCAGAGTCTCCTGATTCAGCAAGCGAAAGTCCATAATTGCCCCTCTTTTACAACGATTACAGCACTTTGGTAGAGTACTTTTTCACCATAAATTCCGGTTTATAGGATTCTTTGGCCTTGCGCAGGCCTTCCTTGCCCATATCCTCTTCCCGGTTGATGTAGGTCACGTCTTTCCATTCATGATCCACAAATTCCTTGTTGATGGCCGTAAACAGGCCCCGGATATCGGCGTCCGCCTTTTCCACATGGATGACAGCCGTATCCTGGCCGCCTTTTTCCCCAAAGGAGAAAGCTTTGACCTGCCCATCCAGACGGATCAGCCCGCCCCGAATGTTCAGTCTTTCCATGTTGTTCAGGCCTTCTTCAATGGCACAGGATTCACAGGCAATGGACGGGTCGGTTTTCTCCCGCTCCGCGCACCAGGCCTTGCCAAAAGCAATGCATTCGTCCTTGTTGGCTTCCGTAATGGTCTCATAGACATAATCCGGATGTTCCTTCACAAAGGCGTTGTAATGGTTCTTCTTTTGATGGTATTTCCGGCCGGACAGGGTAGCCAGTTTTTCCTGGAGATACACATAATCCCAGTTATCCCGGTCTTCCACAAAGCCCGTCAGTTCTGGCAGGTACTTTTGGAACCGTTCCAGGGTATGTTCGTAAACCCCGTGGATTTCAAAGGGGCCGCCGAAGTATTCCTTCAGAGCATCCAGTACCTTGGGCAGATCTTCACTGACCCCGCCAAAAGGCGGCAGCATGAATGTATTGCCGTTTACCGTTACCTTCAGCAGCAGGCAGCCATGGGAAATGGCCCAGTACGTATCGTAGCACCCCCGCCAGATGAAGATGGAACCGAAACAGCATTCGGAAGCATGGTAATCCTCTTCCGAAAAATAATCATCGAATATCGGTTTATCCTCTATATTTATATGCTTAAATTCTAAAATAGAAATCTCTCCCAACTTATATTTGTACAGATAAAGATATTATAGCAAAAATGCCGTAAAGGGGCAAAGGGCAAACCCAAGCATTTTAGATACGAATATTCCCTTATAAAAAGCCTAAAGCATTCATGGTTTCTACCCGGTAGCCAAACTCCTGGGTGTAGACCACTTTGCAGGACGCCGTGTTGTCCAGGGACAGCCGCCACATGGCATCAATGGGCATACTGAGAATCCGGCACAGGAGCAGACGAATCAGCGCCCCGTGGCAGACCACCAGACAGTTCTTGTCTTCCTCCAGGTCCCGGGTAATCTGTGTTAGTGCCGCCCAGCCCCGCTCCTGGGAAGCCTCCAGGGTTTCCGGTGCCTCCACATCGGCCTTGGTGGGCGTGATAAAGATGCATTCCAAAAGTTCCGGTTCCTCCCGGCGCAGCTGGCAGAAGGTAAGCCCTTCCCACCGGCCAAAGGAAATTTCCCGTAGTCCCGGCAGGATTACCGGCTCCATTCCCCTAGCCCTGGCCAAAGGGGCCGCCGTTTCCTGGGTGCGGATGAGATCCGAAACGTAGATGGTTTCCAACGGCACCCGGGAAGCCCGGAGCACCAGGCCTTCTGCCTGCTTGTGGCCGGCGGCGTCCAAAGGATTGTTGTTCCAGCCCTGGAGCACCCCCTGCCGGTTGGCTTCGGTTTCGCCATGACGCACCAAATAAATCGTTTTCATAGGAATTCCTCAAATGGTAAAAAAAACGAGCCCAAGTCGCAGGCTCGTTTTCTGATTTTTATGCTCTTTCAATGTATTCACCGCTGCGGGTATCAATTCTCAGCACATCGCCTTCATTGATGAACAGGGGAACCTTAACCACATAGCCGGTATCCATTTTGGCGTTCTTGCTGCCGCCAGTAGCGGTATCGCCTTTGATGCCCGGTTCGGTTTCTACTACGGTCAGTTCTACGGTGTTGGGCAGTTCAACGCCCAGGACGCGATCCTTGAAAGTAATAACCTTAACATCCATATTTTCTTTCAGGAAGTTCAAGGCATTGCCCAGCTGATCCTTGTTCAGTTCCAGCTGTTCGTAGGTTTCGTTGTCCATGAAAACGTAGTTCTCATCAGCTTGGTACAGGTATTGCATTTCTTTCCGTTCAACCACGGCGTTTTGCAGACGTTCAGCAGCGTTGAAGGTCCGCTCAACCACAGCGCCGGTGCACAGGTTGCGCATTTTAGCCCGTACGAAAGCAGCGCCTTTACCCGGTTTTACATGCTGGAATTCAACGACCTGCCATGCATCGCCGTCAATTTCAACAGTTACGCCAGTTTTAAAATCGTTAGTAGAAATCATAAGTACAACCTCCAAAAATTTTCGTTTATAGTATTTTAAAGTTCTAACAGATCTTTGCGAACGGAAGTGAGAGGTTCACAGCCGTTCTCGGTTACCAGTACGGTATCCTCAATGCGTACGCCGCCTTTATCCGGCAGGTAGATGCCCGGCTCATCGGTAACGATGGCATTCACCGGCAGCGGTTCCAAATTGGACTTGTTCAGTACCGGTTTCTCGTGGATATCCAGGCCTACACCATGGCCCAGGCCGTGGCCAAAATACTGCCCATAGCCCTTTTCCGTAATGTAGTCCCGCACCGTCTGGTCAACGCTGGCACCGGTAAGACCGGGCCGCAGCACCTTTTCACCCAGGAGCTGGGCTTCCAGGACGATGTTATAGATTTCCTTTTGCCAGGGAGCTGCCTTGCCCATGACCACCGTGCGGGTGATATCGGAGCAGTAGCCCTCATAGATGCAGCCAAAGTCGAAGGTGACAAAATCTCCTGTTTCCACCAGCTTGCTGGACGCTACCCCATGGGGCAGTGCGCTCCGTTTGCCTGAAGCCACAATGGTGTCAAAAGAAGTTTTTGCAGCCCCCAGTTTCCGCATGTTGTATTCCAGCTCTGCAGCCAGGTCACATTCGGCCCGACCCACTTTGATATGGGGCAAAAGCTGCATAAAGGCTTCATCGGAAATGGCAATGGCCTTACGGATGATTTTCAGTTCTTCCGGAGTTTTTACGGCACGCAGGCCTACCAGGTTCACGCTTTTCCAGGTGACCTCCGGCAGTGCCTTGGCCAGCTCCTGCTGCTGGGTGTAGGAGAAGTAATCCCCGTCCAGGGCCAGGCAGCCCTTCTGTACCAGCTTGGCCGCTTCCGGCCAGAAGCCATGCTTGTGCTCCATAATTTCACATTCCGGAGCCTGCTGGCTGGCTTGCAGCGTATAGCGGGAATCCGTAATCAGTACCTGACGCTTACCGTCCACATAGAGAAGGCTTTCACCGCCGGTAAAGCCGGTAAAGTACCGGATGGAGGAATCTCCCTTGATAAAAATGCCCGTTACCTGCTGCTGTTCCAGAAAGGAACGTAATTTTTCCAGTGCGCTCATTCTATCGTCTCCCTGTCAAAAGATAGTTGTAGTTGTTATAGACAAGTCTGACCAATCTATTTTACTCTTAAAAGCCCGGTAAAATCAAGTATTTCTCCGAGAGTTCTTAGTTTTTTTCCTTGAGCCGCCGAACCAGGGACCAGGGTTCCATCCGGGAATCCCCTTTGGCAGTGTAAATCATCTGGGCGTGGGGAGCTGCCGTAATGGGTTCTCCCTGGTCGTTTTGCATTTCCGTTACCGTCCAGGCAAAGATTTCCCCGTCCGGATTCAGGATTTCCAAACGCTCTCCTTCCTTCACATGGTTCCGCTGTTCAATAGTCACCCGGCCCGTTTCCGGGTCATAGCCCTGAATGAGGCCCACAAAATCTGCAGTCTGTTCATAGGAAGACGTGCTGTATACCTGGTCTTCCGGTCCCGGCTGCCCCAGGGCAAAGCCCGTGGTGTAGGGCCGGTGGGACATTTTCTCCAGTTCCTGCCGCCAGGCTTCCTGCACCTGATAATGCTCCGGGTCTGCGTAGCAGGCGTCAATGGCCTTCCGGTAGACGCTGACCACCGAGGCCACGTAGTGGATGCTCTTCATCCGGCCTTCAATCTTCAGGCTCCGGACCCCGGCCGCCATAAGCTCCGGCAGGTGGTCAATGAGGCACAGGTCCTTGGAATTCATAATGTAGGTACCCCGCTCATCTTCCGCAATGTCAAAAGCCTGTCCCGGCCGGTTCTTTTCCACCAGGCTGAATTCCCAGCGGCACACCTGGGCACAGGCCCCCCGGTTGCTGTCCCGGCCGGTAAAGTAGTTGCTCAACAGGCAGCGGCCGGAATGGGAAATGCACATGGCGCCGTGCACAAACACTTCCAGGTCCGCCTTGACGTTCTGGTGGATTTGGGCAATTTCCGGAATGGACAATTCCCGGGCCAGAACCACCCGATCCGCCCCCAGGTCTTCCCAGGCCTTGGCGGCGGCAGAGTTGGTGACGTTGGCCTGGGTGCTGACGTGGAGCTCCACCTTGCTTTGGTCCACGGTTTTCCGGGCAATGGCCCAGACCCCCAGGTCGGAAATCAGAAGGCCGTCCACCTGGGCGTCCTCCAGGTCCTTCAGGTACTGGGGCAGCCCCGGCAGGTCCTCATCGTGGGGCACGATGTTCACGGTGACGTACACCTTCCGCCCCAGCTTGTGGGCGAAGGCCGTCATTTCCCGGATTTCCTCCAAAGAAAAATTGGCCGCGAATGCTCGCAGGCCAAAGGCTTTACCGCCCAGATAGATGGCATCTGCCCCGTAGAGCAATGCTATTTTTCCTTTTTCCAGGCTCCCGGCAGGAGCCAATAATTCTGGTTTACTCACTGTGCTGCTTCTCCATTAATCTTCTTGATCATTTCCAAATGTTCCTCATAAGTCCGAGTGAAATGATGGTGACCCTGCTTATCCGCCACAAAGTACAGATAATCGGTCTTCACCGGATGGAGCACCGCCTCAATGGCTTCCAGGCTGGGATTGGCAATGGGTCCCGGCGGCAGTCCCTTATGAAGATAGGTGTTATAAGGGGATTCGATTTTCAGGTCCTCAAAGGTGATTTCCTTCTTTTGGGACCCCAGAATATATTGGATGGTGGTGTCGGACTGGATGGGCATCCCCATCTGGAGGCGCTTCAGGAATACCCCGGCAATCAGGGGCATCTCTTCCTTGAAGGTGGCTTCCTCCTCCACCATGGCCGCCAGGTTCACAATGCTCCGCAGCGGCATCTTGCTGTTTTTGATGTCTTCCCGTACTTCCGGCGTCAGCTCCTTGTTGAATTCCCGGACCATCATGGTGAGGATATCCTTTTCGCTGGCGTTTTCCGGCAGGTAGTAGGTGGACGGACATACAAAGCCCTCCGCCTTGTAGACTACATCGGGGTTGTTGGTCTCCATATATTCATAGGGGGTGTAATTCTTGGCAGCGGCCTTAAAGGCGTCTGCACTGCCCAGATGCTCTTCCTGGAGTTTGGCGGCAATCTGGTTGATGGTGGTTGCTTCCGGAACGGTGAATTTGTTGTAGCGGACTTTCCCTTTGGACAGGATCTCAATGATTTCCTTATCCGACATCCCAGCCACCACTTCGTAGTTGCCGGCCTGCAAGTGACTGTCCAGTCCACGGAACTTGGCCGCCAGGCGGAAAGATTCCGGGGTATTGATCAGCCGCAGCTTATGGAGCATGGTGGCGATTTCCGAAGTGGTCATTCCCTGGGTTACGGTAAACTGCACCTTCTGCCCCGTAGCCAAGGCGGCGTTATTGTTGAAATAGTTGAAATACCAATACACGCCAAAAAGGGAAGCCAATAGAAGCGCCGCCACAATCGGCACAAATTTCTTAAACATCCGGATCAGTTCCTTTTTATTCTTTTTCCAGGTCGTCCATCATCTGGTTATAGGCTTCCGCCACCAGGTCGAACTCTTCATCGGTGGGATCCAGGTAGGTCGGATCGCCGTTTTCGTCAAATTCAATGCGGGCGATGATGCAGTTGTCTTCCGCTTCTTCCTCGTCCTCGCTGTTTTCGTCTTCAGGAATCTGGGTCAGAATGGCAAAGTTCTTGTTGTTTACCGGAATCACCATTTCCTCAAGGTAATAGGTTTCGTTGCCTTCCTCATCGGTAATGACAACAATGGGTTCCTGGTCTTCCGTGTCGATTAAATCCCGCTTGTCTTCCATGTTACAGCCTCCTTTGGCTATCCAGATAATTTTGCAGTATCACTACCGCGGCCATCATATCAATGATTTTCTTGCGTTTTTTTCTCTGGAGATCAGCCTGAATCAATACTTTTTCAGCTGCCACTGTAGAAAGGCGCTCATCCCATAAGGTTACGGGAAGGCTGGGAAACCGTTCTTTCAGTATCTCGGCAAAAGCTTCGCTGGCTTTGGCCCGCTCTCCTACTGTACCGTTCATATTTTTGGGGTAGCCCAGTACAAACGCCCCCACGTCTTCCGCCTGTACCAGCTCGGCCAGACGTTCTAAATCTTTTTCCAGGCTCCGTCGGTGGATGGTTTCAATCCCCCGGGCAATGAAGCCCGTTTCATCACTGACTGCTACGCCAATGGTTTTTGTTCCCAGGTCCAACCCCATGATCCTCATTTGCCGGTTTGTTCCTGCAAATAGGCCTGGAGCAGGGCTTCAATCAATTCATACCGTTCAAACCGGCGAATCTTCAGCCGGGCATCCTTGTAGCTGGTCACATAGGCAGGATCCCCGCTGAGCAGGTAGCCGGCCAGCTGGTCAATGGGATTGTAGCCCTTTTCCTTTAAGGCAGCCGCCACCTCCAGAATGGTTTCCGCCACGGACTTGGACTCCGGAACCGGTTTAAACATAGTAGTTTCTTGCGTTGTTTGAGACATTGTTAATCCCTCCTCAGGTTTTGCGTGCAGCATGCAGGTAGCAAAACGGGAGTGTCACCAAAAAGCAACACTCCGTCTTACCCGCAGGCAGCGGCAGCTGGTACAAATTCTCCCCGGCCGCCCGCTGCTTCCTGCACCTGCGGGGGCAAAACTCCCCGTTCTTAATAGAAATATTGACTGATACAAAGTGGAATGGATTCCTGGAACAATACCAGCATGACTTCGATAGGCACCTTCATGCCTTCCATAACCCACCGCATGGTAATTTCCTCGCCGCCGACAACCACCATTTCCACGGCGAATTGGATATGGGGATTATCCAGATCTGCCCCGGCCTTGCGCAGCATCATGTTGTAAGCATCCCGCACAAAGCGCCGATTGGTGACCCGGATGGCTTCCACATCCTTGCTTTTATACAAATTCTGGAGAAACTTCAAATGCAGATCATACACCAAAAATTTCCGGTACAAAGCTTCGGACCAGCAGCTGGCACCCAGGATTTCCTTCCCGTGCAGGGACAGGATGTGAAGATATTCCCAGTGGGCCAATTCAACGTTGGAGTGGAAATACTTTTCGAACTCCGCTTCGCTTACACCAGCTTTTTGGAGGATTTCCTCCCGGGTAATCTTGTCCAATTCCTTTTCTTCCAAAAGATCATGAATGGCATTACCCAATTTGACTTTTGAATCCATATCCAGCACCTTCTTAGTGAATCAGTTCTTCAACCAGTCCCCAGGCCTTGTCCAGTGCTTCCTGTACTTTGGAAGCATCCTTGCCGCCGGCTTGGGCCATATCCGGACGGCCGCCGCCGTTGCCGCCCATAACCTGGGCAACCCCTTTGGCGATTTTGCCAGCATGGACGCCCTTCTTCACGGCATCCTTGGTAGCCATAACCAGCACGTTGACCTTGTCGGCCGCTACCGGAGCAGCCAGGACCACAACGCCGCCAACCTTATCCCGGAGGGTATCCCCCATTTGACGCAGGCTGTCCACGTCCTGGGTCTTAACTTCCTGTACCAGCACCGGCACACCCTTTACGTCCTTGGCAGAAGCCGTTACGTTTTCAGCAGCCGCAGCCACCATCTTCCGTTCCAGCTCTTCGCCCTTGTGCTTCTCTGCCTTCAGTTCATCCTGAAGGGCTTCAATCCGGCTGACCAGGGTATTGGGTCTAGCCTTCACAACAGCAGAAGCATCACCGATTAATTCTTCCATTTCCCGGGTGTAGGCCAAAGCGCCCCGGCCGGTAACAGCTTCGATTCTCCGTACCCCAGCACCCACGCTGGATTCGGACAGAATCTTGAACAGGCCGATATGGGCCGTATTGGAAACGTGTACGCCGCCGCACAGTTCCATGCTGTAGCCCGGTACATTGACTACCCGGACAATGTCGCCATACTTTTCGCCAAACAGGGCCATAGCACCCATTTCCTTGGCTTTCTTCAATTCCTGTTCCGTGATTTCCACATCCACGGCATCCAGAATCTTCTCGTTGACAATATCTTCCACCTGCAGCAGTTCTTCTTCCGTTACAGGAGAGAAGTGGGAGAAGTCAAAACGCAGACGGTCCGGGCCCACATAGCTGCCAGCCTGGTTTACATGGCTGCCCAGCACCTGTTTCAGGGCTGCGTGGAGCAAATGGGTGGCCGTATGGTTCCGGGCAATGTCCGCCCGTCTCTTCAGGTTCACTTCAAAACGGACAGCGTCCCCCAGCTTCAGGGTGCCGTCGGCCACGGTACCAATTTGCACCGTAGTGCCATCCGGCAGTTTCTTGGTGTCGGTTACATCAAAAATGCCTGCATCGGATACCAGCCGGCCGGTATCTCCCAGCTGGCCGCCCCCTTCTGCGTGGAAAGCCGTGTTGTCCAGGATCAGGGCCAGTTCATCGCCCTGTTCACCCTTTTCAATAGGATTGGTATCGTAAGCCGGGAAAATGGCTTTGATAACCCCGTCCTTGCTGTCTTCCTGTACCGTCAGTTTGCCCAGGTCCAGGCCCCGGGTGTTGTACAGCACCGGACGGCCGGCTTTGTCGTTCCGGGCAGAACGGGCTCTTTCCTTCTGTTCCGCCATGGCGGCGTCAAAGCCTTCCTTGTCCATGGTGTAGCCCTGTTCTTCCAGGATTTCTGCCGTCAGTTCCCAGGGGAACCCAAAGGTATCGTACAGCTTAAAGGCATCTGTCCCCTTCAGTACGGTGGAATGCTGGGCTTTCATTTCTGCAATCTTTTCGTTCAGCAGATTGGTGCCCTGTTCCAGGGTTTGCATAAAGGAGCTTTCTTCCATGTCGATGACTTTTTCAATATAGGACTTCTTTTCCCGCAGTTCCGTATAGTGGTCACCGTACATATCGATAACCAGGTCGGCTGCCCCTACCAAGAACTTCTTGGTGATGCCCAGTAGACGGCCGTGACGAATGGCCCGGCGCAGTACCCGGCGCAGCACGTAGCCCCGGCCCTCGTTGGAGGGCAGGATGCCATCGCTGACCATAAAGGTAACGCTTCTGGCATGGTCGGCAATGACCTTCAGGGAAACATCATCCTTGGGATCTGCATTGTAGGTCTTGCCGGACACCTTGCAGGCGTATTCAATAATCGGGAAAATCAGGTCCGTCTCAAAGTTGGACGGTTTGCCCTGCAATACGGAAGCCAGCCGTTCCAGACCAGCACCGGTATCAATATTCTTATGCTGCAGCGGCGTGTAGCTGCCGTCCTCGTTCTTGTTGAACTGGGTAAATACCAGGTTCCACAGTTCCAGGAAACGGCCGCAGTCGCAGTCAGGACCACAATCCGGTCTGCCGCAGCCCCGGTCCGCACCCAGGTCGATATGAATTTCGGAGTCAGGACCGCAGGGGCCGCCAGTGCCGATTTCCCAGAAGTTTTCTTCCAGGCGGACAATCCGTTCATCGGGCACACCCACTACATTATGCCAAATATCATACGCTTCATCATCCTTGGGATAAATGGTAACCCACAGCTTATCAGCCGGCAGTTCCAATTCCTTGGTCAGAAATTCCCAAGCCCAGGGAATCACTTCCTTCTTGAAATAGTCCCCAAAGGAGAAGTTGCCCAGCATTTCAAAATACGTATGGTGCCGAGCCGTATGACCCACGTTTTCAATATCCCCGGTACGCACGCACTTTTGGCAGGTGGTAATCCGCGGAGAAGGCGGTTTCTGCTTGCCCGTAAAGAAAGGCTTAAACGGAGCCATGCCGGCACCAATCAGCAGCAGGGACGGGTCATCGTGAGGAATCAAAGAGGCGCTGGGCAGAACCAGATGCCCCCGGGCCGCAAAAAAGTCCAGATATTTTTGTCGAATTTCGTTACCAGATAAATATTTCATGAAATTTATTCTCTCCCAATCGTCAATACTTTTCAGCTTGCCCGCAATAGACAATGCTGGAGAATGTCAGCTAAGCATTCGTAAATTATATTAAATTTGCAGAATACTGTCAACGAACAGAACCATTGAAGCTCTCCCTTTTATGCGGCTGCAGCCAGGAGTACACAGTTTAGCAAAGGACTCTTGGCTAATGCGAGCCCTGTGTTAGCAGCCTGTGAATCAAGCTCTTTACGTGCAGCTAAACAGCCAGCTGCGAACCACTACAGAATACGGCAAACCGCTCGGGGATACTCGGCACCAGGCCTATAGTTTATTGCCCCTCACAACAAACGGATTACTTCTTATATTCCTCCGCCAGCTTCTTAAACAGCGGCAGGGACTTTTTGATGGTATCGTAGTTAATGCAGTAGCTGGCCCGGAAATACCCAGGGCAGCCAAAGTCCGTGCCCGGTACCAGCAGCAGATCATACTTCTTGGCCCGTTCACAGAAAGCATAGTCGTCTTTTTCCAGACATTTGGGGAACAGATAGAAGGCACCCTGTGGCTTTAACACCGTAAAGCCAGCCTCTTTCAGGCCCTTGTACAGCAGTTCGCCGTTTCTTCTGTAGGGTTCCACATTGGACGGTTTCCCAGCGCAGCGGGCCACCACCAGCTGCCACAGAGAAGGCGCATTCACGTGGGTCATCACCCGGCCAGCCCCGGCAATAGCGCCGTACACCCGGCCAAAATCCGCCACCTTATTGGGCACTACCACATACCCAATCCGTTCGCCCGGCAGGGAGAAGGATTTGCTGTAGGAGTAGCACACCAACGTGTTGTCGTAGTAGTTGGGAATATACGGAACCACCACGTCATCATAAACGATTTCCCGGTACGGTTCATCGGCAATGATGAAAATCGGATGGCCATATTCCTTTTCCTTGGCCGCGAGAATTTGGGCCAGTTTCTTGATGGTCGCTTCCGAATACACCACCCCGCTGGGGTTATTGGGGGAATTGACAATGACCCCTTTGGTGTGAGGCGTTACCGCCTTTTCAAAAGCGTCGAAGTCAATTTGGAAATCCTCGGTTTGTGCCGGGACTACCACCAGCTTGGCACCGGTGGACTCTACAAAGCAGCGATATTCAGGGAAGAAAGGAGCCAGCGCAATGAACTCGTCCCCGTCTTCTGCCAGTGCCTTGAAACAGATGGAAATAGCAGCCGCAGCGCCGCCTACCATAAACAGGTTAGCCCCGGTAAAATCCGTGCCAAACCGTCTGTTGATATCCTTGGCCAGCGTTTCCCGCACTTCCGGGTTGCCGGCAGCCACCGTGTAGCTGTGAATGGCCTGAGGCGGCAGTTCCGTCATAATATCCAGCACCGCCTGCTTGATGTATTCAGGAGCCGGTACATTGGGATTGCCCAAGCTGAAGTCGCAGATATTTTCTTCCCCCACTTCCGCAGCCCGTTTCCGGCCATATTCAAAAATCGTGCGAATCGTGGATTTTTTGGTACCCAATTCATACATTTTCTCAGAAACCATGATAATCCCCCCTTAAAAGTAAAGCCTGCCCAAAGCAGATTACTTTACCTAGACAAAAATTTCACGTTACATTCTATTATAGCACGTCTCCCCCACCCTGACTTAACAAATTTGTGTCATCCTATTGTACCCGCTAGATATAGTGATGCATTTTTTGCATGGATAAACAAAACCACCAGCCCGCACGACCCTTTAAAGGCTCCAACCTTTAGGGGGGAGCTGTCACCGTAGGTGACTGAGCGGGGATACCCTGCACCATCGCCAGGAAGTTCGCTGACCGCACCAATATCAAAGTTACCCAGAGGGCCACCCGTTTTTTTGCGGCCCCCGGCCGCATGCCTTCCACCACCATCAGCAGTCCAAGTGGGGGAAGGTCGGCAATTATTTTCTTAATTGCCTTCATCAAGCGTTGCGTTCGCGTCCAAACAGCGTCACAGCTATTCTAGAAGCTGTTTGGTACACGCGAGCCATGTGATAGCAGTCCAAGAAGCAAGCCCCCAGGGTGAAGGAGGATGGAGCACGGCGAACCACTCAGAAAGCATTCCATTCATCTACTGGTCAAATGACAAAGAGGGTTATTGCACTTCTCTACGTACTATGACTTCTTTTCCTATACTCGTTTCGCACATGACCAGTATGGGCCTAAGACCGGCCCCTTCAAACGTGAAGGGGCTGTCAGCCCGCAGGGATGACTGAGGAAGTTTATAATTCGGCCCCGCACTACACTCCGCCGACCGCACGACCAAAAATCCGGTACCGAGTTTTCTCCAGCTAAAAGTAATTACGTTGGAAACTTTGACCTGGTTGGACTACCTGACGGTCCGCACTAGCCCCAAATGGGGACGGACTTTCCCCTTGGGAAAATGTCGCCCGCAGTGGCGACAAAAGGGT
This sequence comes from Acidaminococcus sp. AM05-11, assembly GCF_003472805.1. NCBI lineage: Bacteria > Bacillati > Bacillota > Negativicutes > Acidaminococcales > Acidaminococcaceae > Acidaminococcus > Acidaminococcus sp. AM05-11. The sequence continues at coordinate 62,723 of NZ_QRMX01000011.1, forward strand.
ATAACCGAAGTTCATCCTCGGTTTTGCGGCCTCCCGGCCGCCTGCCTTCCCGCACCAACAGCAATCCAAGTGCGGGAAGGTGCCTGACGTTAGGAAGGCGGATGGGACTGACCTCCACTAACAGTCTGCCGACCGCACCAACCCTTAAAGGCTCCTCGCCTCTATGCGGCCGCATCCAAACAGCCCGACAACTTCTGCAAGGGGATGTTTGGTCAATAAGGCCCATGCGATAGCGGCCTGCAAAGCAAGTCCGTCAGGACGCAGCTGCGCAGCGAGCCGCGAACCGCTGGGAGAGCTGTCACCGTAGGATGACTGAGGGAGTTGTATCCATTTCTCAAGGTCTTGGCCGTAGAGAAATGGAATATACGACCCCTGTGATAGCGGCCCGCGAAGTAAGCCTGAAAGGCGCAACTAAGCGGTTTGCCGCGAACCACTGAGTGGATACCCGGCACCACATCACTTCAGGTCCGCTGACCGCACCAACAGCACAACATACAAACTCCTGCCCAGATTCCGTCCAGGCAGGAGTTTGTGTGTTGTGCTTTAATTTTGTATTTCCTTCCCCCTACAGCAGTCCAATCATAGGAGCCACGGACACAATAGCCACGCCGGCCACCAGCATCACAAGGGAAATCTTCAAAATAAAGCCCAACCAGATGTTATAGGGAATCTTGTACAGTTCCAGGGTCCCCATGTTAGTAGCACTGGGATAGAACGAAGACGTGAAGTTCAGCCCAATGGTAAAGCAGGCAATCAGCAGCACCTGGCCGCCAATGGACCCAATGGGCGCCGACTGGAACAGCGCATAGGCCACAGCCCCCAGAATGGGCATGGTAATCCCTGCCACGCCGCTGGTGGACTGCATAAAGAACCCGATGCCCACATAAGCCGCAGTAGCCGCAATGGCAAACGCCCAGGACGGTACTCCGGCCAGAGCGTTCTGAATCCAGTACACGAAGGTCACGGACATGCCAGCCGTCTTGGTACCCATGATGACGGAAATCCCGTTGGCCACCGTCAGTACCAGCACCACGCCCAGCAGGTCGCTGGCGCCGGCCACAAATTCCTTCACAAACCGTTCTTCCGGAATCTTGTTGATGAAGCCCAACAGCAGCGCCCCAAACAGGAACACAAAGGAAAATTCCTCAAAGTACCAATCCCCAAAATGGGTATAATGGCCCAGCCCCAACAGATTGCCCAGCACCGGCACCTTGGCCAGAGAAGTAAAGGGCAGGTTGATGAGCGTCTTCATGTTGCTGCCGTCAGCAAATTTGATGGAATCCCAGGGAATATACCCGCAGACCAAAGCCAGGATAATGACCAGCAAAAGCCCAATGGACCAGGCCTTCTGGCTGGTAAATTCTTCCTCCTTGTGGTCCTCCTCCACCAGCGTATGCACCGGCACCCCGTACACAATGGACTTGGTGGGGTCCGCCTTGACCCGGGCCGCATAGCGCAGCACATACACCGTGCCAATAATATCCAGCACCGCAAAAATCACCAGCCGCAGCACAATGCCACTGCCCAGGGACAGGCTTTCGTTGCCGATGGCCCCTACCGCAGCCCCCAGGGAGAAGGGGTTCACCACGCTGGCCATGTTCCCGGCGGTAGCCCCTACAAACAGCACCGCAATACCGGTAATCACGTCATACCCTGCCAGCACAAACAGAGGCACCACCGCCATGGAGTAGGCAGGAATCTCTTCCCACAGCCCGTACACTGCCCCAAACAGAGCGGAAACAAACATCAGCACCACAATCAGAGCCTTGCCCGTAAACCGCTTCAGCAGCCAGCCAATCCCGGCGTTCATAGCCCCCACATAGTTCAGAATATGCAGGAAGGCGCCGGCCATCAAAATGGCAAAGCCCACCGGAGCCGCCTTCACAAAGCCCCGGGCCGGAGCCATGATCACATCCCACAGGCCCATGGGCTGGAGCCCCTGCCCTGTTACCACCTTGCCCTTGACCATAATGGCGTTAAAAATGATTTCCTTGGTGCCGTCATGGCTGACCACCACGGACTGGGGCACGAACCAGGTCAAAATGGCCGTGATAATCAGGAAAATAAAAACAATGGAATAAGAACTGAGCATTTTTCTTGCTTTCTTCGGTTCAGCCATACAACCGCCTTCTTTCTGTGCATTTTGGGAAAAGATTAGTCCTTATTGAAGTTCACAAAGGTGTGGATATAGATTTTCATGGCCGTCTTAAATTCGTCCACCACCATGTTCTCGTTGGGCTGGTGTTCGCTCTTTTCCACCCCGGGCAAAATCACCCCGTAGGCCACACAGTTGTCCATGGCCCGAGCGTAGGTAGCCCCGCCGCTGCTGATGGGCTGGTTCACCGTATCCCCGGTAGCTTCCACGTAGGACGCCGTGAGCTTTTGGATAATGGGCGAATCCAGGGGCAGATACACCGGCTTCAGCCAATCGTATTCCTCATAGACAAAGCCAAATTCCGCAGCCTTTTTGGTCAGCGCCTCCACAATCTGCTCCTTGGGGCAGGTGACCGGCAGCCGCATATCAATGGACAGAATTTCCTCTTTGTCCGTCAGTTCAATTTTGCCCAGGTTGAATTTCAGTTCCCCAGAAGCCTCATCTTTGACTTCCCCAAAAATCGGTTCCGCAAACTTGTGGCCGTCCAGGCAGTCCTTGACAAAATTTCCCGCCTTGGTAGGATGCCCCATCTTGTCCAGGGCCAGCAGATACCGCTGAATGGCGTTGATGCCCTGCTCCGCATCCTTGGCGTGGATGCTCTTGCCCAAAATGCCGAAGGTTTCCCCTTCGTCCCGGTACTCATAGCCCAGGCAGTCCAGCGCCCCCCGGAGCGCTTCCGAAGCCGGCGCCTGCACATAGGAAGGAACCACGTTAAAGGCATCCCCGGCCTTAAAGGTCAGCCCGCTGGTATTGGGCGCCTTCAGGAAGCATTCCAGTACCCCTTTTTCCGCATAAATCAGCGGGAAAACCGAATCCGGCGTAAACCCAAAGTCCGGCTTCTCCTCCTTAGCCATATACTGCTTGATGCCCCGCCACAGATTTTCCTCGTCCGTGCCGAAAATAAACCGCAGCCGGTAGTTGGGCTTAAAGCCGCAGTCCAGCAGCGCCTTCACCGCATAAATCGCCGTCAGCGTAGGCCCCTTGTCGTCCTGGACGCCCCGGCCGTAGGCCTTCCCGTCCCGGTAGGTTACCGTAAAAGGATCCGACTTCCAGTCGTCCAGCATACCCGGCGGCACCACGTCCAAGTGACCCAGAATCCCAATCAGCTTGTCCCCCTGGCCAATTTCTGCATAGCCATAGTACCCTTCCGGATCCGCATAGGTCTTGTACCCCATCTCCTGCAGCAGCTCCAGCGTCGCCGCCAGCACCTCATGCAGACTGGTTACCTGGGGATACGTATCCTCCTCCAGATAACTGGGAATAGCCACCAATTTTTCCATGGCGGACAAAAAATGCGGAAAATTCTGTTCCATTTTGTCATAGTAGATTTTCTCTTGTTCAGGCGTCATACCTTACCCTCCTTGCAATACCAGAATCCCCGGCGGAGCCATCCGGTGGCCCTTCCACCCCGGGTGTACATTACACCTGTTATTTTACAGGATGTCCGTCCATAAAACAACAACCATACCCCCCTCCGCCGCAAAAATAAATCAGCCAATATGATGACCAAAAACAGCCCCCAGCCCGAAAAGCCCTCAGCACCTCCCCAGTTCCCCTTCCAAGACCAATCCCTTCACAAAACCACCAGCAATGCCCCTAAGCATCCCAAAATGGATATTTGCGTTAACCCCGGCATACCGGACCACCGCCCAACTGCCCCAGCGGGCCAAGCCGCACTACACCCGTTGACTGAGCGGGGATACCCGGCACCAGGTCTATAATGTCGCTTAACATCACCAATAGCAAAGTTGTCCCGCAGCCCCACGGTCAGCACTAGCCCCAGCTAGGGACAAGCTTTCCCCTGCGGGGAAAGAGGCACCACAGGTGCCGATAGAGGAACACTCTCCGTCTTATAACCCTCAACGTTCACGGGGAGGGTGTCGCACAACGTGCGACGGGAAGGGCCGGTGCCACCTGCGCCCGCTTGCGCGCGAGGTCAGGTACTAAATACAATTCGCAATAATAAGATACTTTATTCTGCTTATATACCACCACGTTGTGCTCAGAAAGAATGTTGTTTTAGAAATGTGGTAGTACATATCTGTTGACTTCCATCAAGAGTTGCGGTCGCGTTCAAACGGCGCCACAGGTATTATTAAAGCCGTTTGGCACACGCGAGCCATGTGATAGCTGCCCAGGAATTGAGCCCGTAGGGCGAAAATAATGCGCTCATATCCAATTATCAAGGCTGCAAGCCGCAGAGAATTGGATAATATGAGCCATGTGATAGCGGCCTGCAAAGCGAACTCGCAGGGTGAAGCTGCGCAGCGAGCCGCGAACCACTCTGGCTAGCAGCGAACCACTAGGGAAGTGGCGCCGGTAGGCGTCGAAGAGAGTTCAAAAAATAAGCATCAATATAACTATATTTGTCTTTTTCTTCCAAGTATTGCGGCCCCCCGGCCGCCTGCCTTCCCACACCAACAGTAGTCCAAGTGTGGGAAGGTGCTTCCTTCATCAAGTGTTGCGGTCGCGTCCAAACAGCGCCACAGATATTCTAAAGCTGTTTGGTACACGCGAGCCATGTGATAGCCGTGGTTGGCATGCCTCCTTCAAGCGTTGCGCTCACATCCAAGAGCCAGACAGATTTTCAAATGGCTCTTGGCTAATGTGAGCCATGTGATAGCGGCCTGCAAAGCAAGTCCGTAGGACGTAGCTGCGCAGCGAGCCGCGAACCACTAAGGAGGTGGCAGCCGCTAGGCTGACGGAGAAAGTTTCTAATTGTAAGGACGCTGCTGATTGGAGCACGGCGAACCACTAAAGAGGTGTCACCGGAAGGTGACGATGAGAGTTTCAACGGAAAGATATTACATCAATCATTCGAAATAAAATAGCAAAATTATTATATTATTATCAATGGAGTGATATTGCATTTGCGGCCGCAGGCCGCCTGCCTTCCACTTACCTGTTCGCCACTTGGTGCGAACAGGAGAAGGGGAAGGGTGGCATTGCCGGCGGCAATGCCGGGATGGGGTTCAGCCAAGCTATCTGGAGGGCTCCTACGCCAATAGTCCCTTGACCGCTACAAAGCTCTCGTCACCCCCACTCCATACACAATCCCTCTCTGCTTTCCGACCCAACCAGTCACGTGCACATCAGCGCCCCAGGGGTTCTCCTTGGTACTCCTGCTCTGCCAGCCCAGTTCCACAAAGCCGCTGGAGCCCTTGGTGCTGGGGGAAGGAGTGTTGAAATTCCGATAACTTGCTTTGGCCTCTCCGTCAAACTCATAATCCCAGCCCAGCCCTGCGTAGAAGGCAGAGTGATAGGGCTGATTTTTGGTGTACCGAACGCCCAACCGGGTCCGGTAGGAATTTACAGCAGCAAAATCGTATTGGGCCTGGCCAAGGCTGTTATGGATAGTGGCAGAATCGCTGCCCAGATGGGTCCAGAAGAACTTCCCGTATACATCTACGCTGTTGTCTTTCTGTTTAAACAGTTTTCCAATTCCAGCATGGGCCGCCAGGTACGGTGCATTGCTGTTGTAGGAAGAATGATAGCCTTCCATAATCCCGGCAAAATCCCCGTGCAGCCTGCCGGCCCGGACCATAGCTTCGTAGTGCAGACCATCGGTATTATCCCGGCGCAGCAGCACCCCGCCGCCGATGTAATGCTGCTTCCCGTCCGCCCGGGCGCCATCGTCCAGGTGGCTGGTGTAGTTGCTGGCGCCGTATTCAAAGAAGGGCATCAGGGTATCCGTATGCTTTTCTGCCTCCCAGCGCTTCACAAAGCCCAGGTTGGCCGTAAGACCCTTGGTATCTACGTAGGAACCTGTCTCATTCCGGAGACTAAACCCGCCCAGGGAAACGTAGGGTACATAACTGGCATCGCCGCCGCTGGCATAGGCGGAAACTGCATCAGAATAGGCCGTAGTGGAGGCCGCAGCACCGCCGTTCCACAATAGAGCCGTCCCTGCCGCCCGGGTTTCTGCCAACAGCTTGGTATCTTCAGACAGGGTGGCCACACTGTCCTCTGGAATGTAGAGGGAAAGGGCATTCTCCCCGTCCTTTTTAATATCCACTGTACGGGTTACCATGCCCGGATCAATGACCTTATTTTTCCCCTCCAGCATAGATAGGGAAGCGCCCGCAGTGGTAATGCCTTTGCCGCTATACAGCAGCGTAATAGTTTCCCCGGGCTGCAGCTGTGTGCTTTCTGCCGTTCCTGCCGTAATGGCGGCACCCGTTAAATCCGGCTCATCACGGAAAATTGGGGGATACGAAATCTAAGACAGAATTTAAAAACT
>NZ_QRMX01000012.1:0-68260 GCF_003472805.1 Acidaminococcus sp. AM05-11
TACTATTATATTACAAAATGCAATTATATTGTTTGAATTTTGTACAAAATAATTGTATATTCCGGCTCTCGGGAAGCATGCGTCCGGACAACTGGAAATCACCAGTCCGGAATATCGAGAATCACTTTCCGGCGTTTTGGAAATCACTTTCCGGAATTTTCGAAATCACTTATTAAAAAAAGCGATTCTGATTGCAGGTTGAAAACTTGATAGGGTTCAAATTTCTTTTGAAAATTCTTAGAAACACACAACCGCTTAACCAGAATTGATCCAGCTTGTCCATTTCACGTCAAGGATGCCCAGCACAACGCTTGTCCTTGGCGGGAAATGGACAGGCTGGTAGAATCCGTCAAGCGGGGTGCGCTTCCAAGTTGAATTATGCATAGCAGCGCAGCAAAGTCATAGACTTGATTAAGTGATTTCCATTTTACCGGAATCTGCTTTCCAAATTTCCGGATTCATGATTTCCAACCACCGGATTGGTGATGTATTTTGACCCGGAATATTCAATAATCATGTTTATATGGTTTTGTATGATTTTTAGAAACTGCTGTTTAACCCCATTTTGGATATGTTCCCGGAAAACTGGGCGCTGGTGTCTGTAGGCAATCTGGAAAAGAATAATGGCTGCACCATTGGCTGGGGCAGCTTTGGCACCCTGTGGACCCGTCCAGGGAAAAGCGGCGCCACGGCCACGGTCTACCTGCATCCGGCCCGGTATACCTGCGAGCTGTTAAAAAAGGCCGATACCTTTACCATCAGCTTCTTTCCGCCGGAATACAAGAAGGCCCTGGGCTATATGGGCTCTCACTCTGGCCGCAAGGAAGACAAGGCCGCGGCAGCGGGCCTGACGCCGGTGGAACTTCCGGAAGGGGGGCTCAGCTACAAGGAAGCTAAGATTTCCTTTGTGTGCCATAAGCTTTACCAGCACCAGTTTGCCAAGGAAGACCTGGATCCGGAAATCCAGGAATATTACAAGGCCAACCCGGCGGCGTACCCGGTAAATGCCCAGGGCGAATGGGAACCCCACGTGGTGTTTGTAGGGGAAATCCGGTACGTGGACGAAAAGAAATAAACTGCTTTTTTCAGGCAGGGCTGTTTTGGCAGTCCTGCTTTTTCTATGCGCAAAATGCATGCAAGAAGATATCGGATAGGCATTTAACATACTTTCTCCCAGCCGCTACAATAGGATAAGGGCGCAGTCCGCCCCGGGCCGGCCTGCAAGCCCCAAAATGCAGGAGAAAGGGAGTCTTACCCACGTTATTTTCCAACAAAGCCTTACGAGATCTGATTATCCCCTTATTCCTGGAACAGCTGCTGCTGGCTCTGGTGGGCCTGGCCGACGTATTTGTGGTGGGGTTCGTAGGGGAAGCCGCCGTTTCCGGGGTTTCCCTGGTGAATGCGTTTAATGTTATTTTTATCAATTTGTTTGTGGCCCTGGCTGCCGGCGGCGCCGTGGTCATCAGCCAGTACATTGGGCGGAAGGACCTGCCCAAGGCACGGGCCTCTGCGTCCCAGCTGCTGACCGCCTCTCTCCTGTTTTCGGTGGTCAGCTCCGCCCTGGTGCTGGTGTTCAATCAGCGGCTGATGCTTCTGCTTTTTGGCCGGGTGGAGCCTGCGGTGATGGAGGCCTGCGTGACCTACTTGCGGATTTCTGCCTATTCCTACCCGGCCCTGGCCATTTATAATGCAGGCTCGGCCCTGTACCGGAGCTTGGGGAAAACCCGTCCTTCCATGTATATTTCCATTTTGGCCAACCTGATTAACGTGGTGGGCAACTGTCTGGGCGTCTTCGTATTCCACGCTGGGGTTGCCGGGGTGGCCTGGCCGTCCCTGGTGGCCCGGAGCTTTTCCGCAGTGGTGATGACAGCCCTGTGCTTCTCCCGGGTGAACCCGGTGTGGTACGTGAAAGACTGGATCTTCCGGTTGGACGGTGCCCTGCAGCATACCATCTTGCGGATTGCCATTCCCAACGGGGTGGAAAGTGGCATCTTCCAGCTGGTGAAAGTGGCCCTGTCCAGCGTGGTGGCACTGTTTGGCACCTACCAGATTGCAGCCAACGGCGTGGCCCAAAGCATCTGGTCCGTGGCTTCCCTGGTCTGTGTTGCCATGGGCCCGGTGTACATTACCGTGATTGGCCAGTGCATGGGTGCAGGGGACATTGCCCAAGCCGACTATTACTTCCATAAGCTGACGAAAATCACCCTGTTTTTTGCCATTGGCTGGAATGCCCTGGTCTTTGCCGCCACCCCGGTGCTGCTGAGCTTTTATGCCCTGGAGCCCCAGACCAAGAGCCTGACCCTTCTTCTGGTGCTGATCCACAATATTTTCAGCGCCCTGGTATTCCCCTTTGCCGACCCCTTGGGCAAAGGCCTGCGGGCCTGCGGAGACGTGAACTTTACCATGGCCACGTCCCTGTTTACCACCCTGGGGGTCCGGCTGTGTTTTTCCATCCTTTTTGCCCTGGTGCTTCACCAGGGTGTTCTGGGCATTGCCTATGCCATGTGCCTGGACTGGACCATTCGGGGGCTGATTTTTATCTGGCGGTACAAAAAGGGCAGCTGGGAAACCTGCCGGGTGATTTAGGGCGGGGAATCCAGGGCCTGCTGGGGAAGGCTGTTCCCGTCCGCGGTTTTTGGTGCTTCACAATTTTGTATCGTTTGAAATAAAAAACTCCGGTCAGTTTTTCTGGCCGGAATTTTTCTTTTTCTGCCTCATTTTATTTGTTTAGACTCATGGGAAACAATTTATTGAACTTACAGGGTATCGTTCTACTAAAGAAGTAGATTCAAGCAGGACAAAATAATGGTAAAGTATTTATATAAAGGACAAAAGTACATAAAAAAGCAAATAAAGAACAAAGTATACATAAATACGGTATACAATACGGGTAATATTTAAGAAACTTGTAAAATAAAGTGTTGCAAAATCGGAAACACCTGCTATAATAGGCATTAACTTGTTAGACAGGCTTTCGTTAGCACTGGTCCCTGGCAAGAAATCAAAATGAAGTGAAGGTGTTGGGCATGAAAGGATGGAAAAAAGCAGTGGGTGCACTGGCCATGACCACGGCGCTGGCCACACTGTTTGCAGGCTGCGGCGATAAAAAGCAGGCCGCCAACAGCAACGAAGTGAAAATGGGCGCCCTGTTCGAAATGACGGGCAATGTGGCCAACTACGGCAAATCAGCCTACAACGGCATGACCATGGCCGTGGACGAAATCAATGCCAAAGGCGGCATCAACGGCAAAAAGATTACCATTGTTCAGGCCGATAACAAGTCCGAGCCTTCCGAATCCGGCAACCAGGCCACCAAGCTGATTTCCAAGGATAAGGTGGCCGTCATTGTAGGCCCGGCTACCAGCGGCTGTGTGGCGGCAGCTACCCCGGTGGTGACCAACGCCAAGGTCCCCCTGATTGCGCCTACGGCAACGGCTCCCGGCATTACGGTGGATGAACAAGGCAAGGTTCGTCCCTATATCTTCCGGACTTGCTTCACCGATCCTTTCCAAGGCAAGGTTATGGCAACCTTCGCCCTGAAGAGCCTGAACGTGAAGAATGCAGCCATCTATTTTGATTCTTCCAGCGACTATTCCAAGGGCCTGGTGGACGTGTTCACCAAGACTTTCGAGGCAGGCGGCGGTAAAGTGGTTGCCAAAGAAGCCTTCCTGGCCAAGGACCAGGACTTCAAAGCAGCCCTGACCAAACTGAAGGCTTCCAATCCGGACGTCCTGTACGTGCCGGCCTATTATGAAGAAGTTTCCAAGATTGTGAAACAAGCCCGTGAAGTGGGCCTGACCTGCCCGATTCTGGGCTCCGATGGTTGGGATTCTCCGAAACTGGTAGAAATTGCCGGTGCCGATGCCCTGAACAATACCTACTTCAGCAGTGCCTATTCTGCCCAGGACCAGGATCCTACCATCCAAAAATTCATCAAAGACTACAAGGCCAAATACAATGCCGAACCGGACAGCTTCGCCATCCATGCCTATGACTGCGTACTGGTAGCGGCAGAAGCCATTAAGAGAGCCGGCACCACTGACGGCACCAAGATTGCCGAAGAAATCGCCAAGATGAAGGATTTCCCCATTGCTACAGGCAAATTCACCGTAGATAAGGAACACAATCCCATCACCGGCGGCACCATCATCGAACTGAAGAATGGTGTCCAAACCTTCAGGGAAAAGATTAATCCCTGAATTAAAAAACTGCATACTTCTTTCTATTGTTTGCTAACTAGGGGAAAACGCCAGATTGGGGAAACCTGACCTGGCGTTTTCATGTGGGGCGAGTCTTGGCCCTGCCGTCCTTCTTTTCGTTTTGCTTTCTCCAATGCCCGGAAATTCTGAACAATTTCGCTTTCCTTTATTTGTTTTTCCTTCTACATTGCAACAGGGATATGGTACAATGTATCTAATCTGTTGCCAGGTAGAAAACTGGCAGAAACGGAGGGTGTTATGGCAATCAATTTATTGGTTTTTGGCGCCATCCTCCTGGGCATCGAAGCACTGATTCCCGGCTTCGGGGTCTTTGGAGCCGCAGGGCTGGTGTGCCTTTTGGGGGCCCTGTATTTTTCCCTGGGCGCTGGTACTACCGCTGCCGTAGCGGTGCTGATCGCTTTGGTGCTGCTGCTTTTTGCCGCCTACGTGCTGATCCGGCTGATGCCGGAAAGCTGGCTGGGCCGGCGGCTGACCCTGCGCTGGCGTTCCACCGCAGAACGGGGTTACCAGGGCAGTGAGGAACGGAAAGACCTGCTGGGCAAGGTGGGCATCACCCAAACGGTGCTGCGGCCCGCAGGCAAGGTAATGATTGACGGGGAACCGGTGGACTGCGTTACCGACGGAGAATTTTACGAACCGGGGACCCGTGTGAAAGTGGTGGCCGTTACCGGCGGCCGCACGGTAGTACGAAAGGAGAACTGAGATGCTGGCATTACTAGGTAGTTCCTTTTTTGTGATTGTTTTATTGGTGGTAATTGTCCTGTTCCTGCACTTTGTGCCTTTGGGACTGTGGATCTCTGCTATGGCGGCTGGGGTCAACGTACACATCTTTACCCTGGTGGGGATGCGGCTGCGGCGGGTTATTCCCTCCAAGATTATCCTGCCTCTGGTGAAGGCCAACAAGGCCGGTCTTGACGTGAATGTGGACCAGCTGGAAGCCCATTACCTGGCCGGCGGCGACGTGGACCGGGTGGTGGATGCCCTGATTGCCGCAGAACGGGCTGCCATTCCCCTGACCTTTGAACGGGCCGCAGCCATCGACCTGGCTGGCCGGGACGTGCTGGAAGCCGTACAGATGAGCGTTAACCCCAAGGTGATTGAAACGCCCTTGATTTCTGCCGTAGCCAAAAACGGCATTGAGCTGAAGGTACGGGCCCGGGTTACCGTGCGGGCCAATATTGACCGGCTGGTAGGCGGTGCCGGGGAATCCACCATTATCGCCCGGGTAGGCGAAGGGATTGTTACCACTGTAGGTTCCTCCGAGGAGCATACGGACGTTTTGGAAAATCCGGACCATATTTCCCGGACCGTGCTCAGCAAGGGCCTGGATGCAGGGTCTGCCTTTGAAATTCTCTCTATCGATATCGCCGACGTGGATGTGGGCCGGAACATTGGGGCCCAGCTGATGACCGACCAGGCCGAAGCCGACAAGAATATTGCCCAGGCCAAGGCAGAAGAACGCCGGGCCATGGCTGTGGCCAAAGAGCAGGAAATGCGGGCCTATACCCAGGAAATGCAGGCCAAGGTGGTGGAAGCCCAGGCTCAGGTACCCGAGGCTTTGGCCCAGGCCCTGCGGCAGGGGAATCTGGGAGTGATGGATTATTACCGGCTGAACAACCTGCTGGCCGATACCAAAATGCGGGAAGGCCTGACGGCTGGCTCCCAGGAAGCAGCTCCCAAACCTTCCCAGCCGGTGAAGTAGGAGGCGCCTATGGACAGCGGCCTGATTATTGTGCTGCTCTGGATTGGGTTTCTGATTTTGGGGCAGTGGACCAGGAAACGGCCTCCCAAGAAGCCGGGAAGCGGCGTGCAGCTGCCTAAGCTGCCCAAGCTCAGTTTCCCCAAGGGGCCCCAGCCGGTGAAGCGGCAGCCGGCCCAGCCCGGTACCTTTACCTGTGAAGAAGCTGCGGCCACGGAGCCTTTAGGCCACCGGGTAACACCTACGGTGCAGGAGCAGGTGGAGGACCTAAAGCCCACAATCCAGCCCCTAAAGGAAGACCTGAAGGACGAGATCCGGGACTTAACCCCGGAGGTGCCCCTGGCGGACGCAGCTCCCCAGGCACCCAAACCGCAGAATCCTCTGCTTGCCGGCGGCCTGCGCCAGGGTATGGCCTGGGCGATGGTCCTTGGCAAACCCCGGTCCTTGGAAAGCTGGGATGAGGAGCAAGGAAAGCATTTTTAGGAGCAGTAGTAAAAAACGGTTACACCATAATTTGTAACGCAGCACGGCAGTGCAAATCTACAGGGAAAAGAGGAATGGGGTATGGCAGAAGGAAAAGCGTCACCCAAGACCCCTTGGGTGGACCGGTTTTTGAATGGAGTGGAGCGGGTTTGTGCCAAGCTGCCCCCGCCGGCCATCCTGTTTTGCATTTTGTTTTTGATTACAGCGTTCATTGGCGCAGGTCTTACGGCTTCCGGAGTGGCCCTGGAAAACCCTGCAACCGGGAAGCTGGTCATGTCCCAGAACCTGTTTTCCAAGGACGGGGTAACTTGGCTTTTGACCCATTTGGTCAGCAACTTCTCGGGCTTTGCGCCCCTGGGCCTTGTGATCACCATGACCCTGGCCATTGGCTTTTGTGAGGAATCCGGGCTGCTCATCAGCCTGCTGCGCCGGAGTATGCACAACGTGCCGCCCGGCATTGTGCCCTACCTGGTGGCTTTTGTAGGGGTGATGGGCAACATCGCCTCCGATACGGCCGCAGTGGTGATTCCGCCTCTGGCAGCCCTGGTGTACATCGGGGTGGGGAAGAATCCCCTGGTGGGCATGATTGTGGGCTACGCCGGTTCCAACGCCGGCTTTACCGCCAACCTGCTGATTGCCGGGACGGATTCCCTGCTTCAGGGCATGACCAACCAGGCCATTGAAGCCTTTTTGGGCAACAGCTCCTTTGTGGTGGACGTGACCTGCAACTGGTACTTTATGTTTGTATCCACCTTCCTGGTTTCCTGGGTGTTGGGCTATTTCTCCAAGGTGCTGGTGGAACCCCGCTTTGGCAAGTACGAAGCCAAGGACCTGGAAGGGGTTCAGGAAGTTACCCAGGAAGAAAAACGGGGGATGCGCAACGCCGGCCTGGTGACCCTGGCCTATTGTGCCCTTATTGCGGCCGGCTTTTTCAGCGGCGTACTGTCCAAGAACGGTTCCCTGGTGGGTTCCCTGCTGCTGAAGGGCATGATTCCCATTCTCTTTGGGCTCATGAGCCTGGCGGGGATTGCCTACGGCATTACGGTAGGGAAATTCAAGGATGTCCGCAGCATCAATAACGCCATGGTCAAACAGATGGCAGCTATGGGTTCCTACGTGGTGTTCTGCTTCTTCTGCGGCCAGTTCCAGGGGTTGTTCAACTGGACCCATCTGGGTACCCTGCTGGCCATTTCCGGGGCGGATTTTCTGAAAAGCGCTGGCTTTACGGGCATTCCCCTGTGCGTGACCTTTGTGCTGGTGTGCGCCTTCGTTAATATTTTCATGTCCTCGGGCTCTGCCAAATGGGCCATTTTTGCTCCCATTTTTGTGCCCATGTTCATGCTGCTGGGCTACCATCCGGCCTTTGCCCAGCTGCTGTACCGGCTGGGGGACTCCCCGGGCAACAGCTTCACCCCCATGATGCCCTATCTGTGGATGATGCTCAGCGTGGCCCAGGAAAAATACGATCCCAACGTAACCGTGGGGACCTTTATTTCCAACCTGATTCCCTTGGCCGTGATTCTGCAGTTCATCTGGATCCTCTTTATGATTGCCTGGATGGCCCTGGGCGTTCCCATTGGGCCGGGCGTAGGCACGGCGCTGCCCCCTGGCATTCTGTAAGACTTGTGTTAACCAACAAAAGCGTATTTGCGGCAGGACGGGGAACTTTTCTCCGTCCTGCTTGTGCTTTAGGGGCAAAGCGTCTATAATGATAGGCACCATATAGAGGGGAGTCTTACCACAATGAAAACCAGTAAAAAAGCCGAAATGGCTGTCAATTACAAACATACTGCCAACAACTGTGCCCAAGCCGTTCTCCTGGCCTTCCAGGATGAAATCGGCAAGTCCGCTGAAGAACTGAAAGCCCTGGGTTCCGGGTTCGGTTCCGGCATGGGCGGCTTGGAAGCTACCTGCGGCGCTTTGGTAGGCGCAGGTATTGTTATGGGCCTGCTGAACCATACGGACAAGCCCACCAAATTCATCATGAAGGACGTAGTAGATGAATTTAAGGCTGAAACCGGTGCCACTGCCTGCTGTGACCTGAAAGGCGTAGGCACGGGCAAAGTCCTGTGTCCCTGCGATGACTGCATCCGGGCTGCCGTAGTGGCTATCGAAGAACGCCTGTAAGCGCCTGCACAACTGTATCGCAAGAAAAGAAGCCCCGTTCTGCACTCCGTTGGGAGAAGGTAGGCGGGGCTTTTTGGCTGCAAGTGTTCAATCGATACACAATAATCCTTGTTTGAGAGCGCTGTAGGGAAAAATGTAACGAAAATGGAAAAGTGCGTTGACAGAGCAAGAAACAGGAGAGTAAACTAATACTATAGTATAGAACCGTTGCTGTTTCTTGGTGTGTGGGCTATGGCCAATAGCGCAGGAAGCATCTGGAGACCCAGCAGGAAATGGAGGGGAAACCCGTATTTTTTGCTGGGCTTTTTTCATGCAGCAGCGAGTTTCACAGTGAAGGGGAGACCGCACAATGGAATTGGCAGAACTGGTAGACAAAAACAAAGAGGAAATGGTGGAAACGCTGTCCAAGGCAGTACAGATCAACAGCGTGCAAGGTGAGGCCGCTCCCGGCAAACCTTTTGGGGAAGGCCCCGCCAAGGCCCTGGAATTTATGCTGGGCGAAGCGGAAAAAATGGGCTTCAAGACCCAAAACGTGGACAACTATATGGGCTGGTGCGAATACGGCACCGGCAAGGAAATGGTAGCGGTGCTGGGCCATTTGGACGTGGTACCCGCCGGTGACGGCTGGGACGAAGATCCCTTCAGCGGCCGGGTGGCTGACGGCAATGTGTACGGCCGGGGCGCCCTGGACGACAAAGGCCCCACCACTTCCGCCCTGTATGCCCTGAAGGCCCTGAAGGAAAGCGGTCTGCCCCTGAAGCGCCGGATCCGTATCCTCTTTGGCACCAACGAAGAAACTGGCAGCCAGGATATGGTCCATTACCTGGAAAAAGGCGGGGAAGTGCCTGTCTGCGGCTTTACGCCTGATGGGGAATACCCGGTCATCAACGGGGAAAAAGGCATCATCAACGTGGAATACCAGGTAGGCTATCAGCAGTACGGTCCCCTGAAACTGGTGAAAATTCACGGGGGTTCTGCCTATAACGTAGTGCCGGCCCTGGCTGTGGCCGAGCTGTCCTGCACCCCGGAACTGGGCAAACAAGTCATTGAAAGCTTTGGCCACCTGGATCCCAAGGTGACCTATGAATTAAAAGAACCGGGCCTGGTTATCACCGCCCAGGGCGTACAGGCCCACGGCGCCTCTCCGGAAAAGGGCGAAAACGCCATTGGCCGGCTGCTGCTGTCCCTGTCCCGGCTGCCCCTGATTGGGGAACTGCACCAGGTGATGAACTTCCTGGGCGAAAAGATTGGCCTGGAGGTTCACGGGGTTTCCCTGGGCATCGACCTGCGGGACAATGCCTCCGGCCGGCTGTCCTTTAACCTGGGTGTCATTGATGGGGACGACAAGGGCCTGACGGTGAAAATCAACTACCGCTACCCGGTAACCCATACCTACGCCGAATGCGCTCCCCAGCTGGACAATAAATTCCGGAAGAACGGCTTCACCAAAGTTTCGGAATTCCACAAGCAGGCCCTGTACGTGGATCCCAAAACCGACTACATCCAGACCATGCTGGGCGTGTACGGGGAAATGACCGATTTTGAACCCAAGACCATCTGCATTGGCGGGGGCACCTACGCCAAATCCATCCCCCACATTGTAGCCTTTGGTCCTATTTTCCCAGGGGACACCGTGCGGGAACATCTGCCCAACGAATGCTGGGAAATCGACAAATTGGTGCTGAACGCCAAGTTTTACGCGGAAACCCTGTATCGGCTGGCCAAATAAAAAACAGCAAGCAAGTTCTGCAAAAGGGGGCTGAGAAACATGAAAATCACCAAAGTACGGCTGGGCCGTATTTCTGTACCGCTGCGGGTGCCCTTTAAAACTGCCCTGCGGCAAGTAAACAGCGTGGAAGATATCATCGTGGAAATCCACACCGATACCGGCGAGGTAGGCTACGGGGAAGCGCCTCCCACAGGAGCCATTACCGGGGATACCACCGGGGCCATTATCGGCGCTTTCCAGGACCACATCATTAAGACCCTGGTGGGCCGGGACGTGGAGGATTTCGAGAATCTCACCCGGGATGTGCAGAAGTGCATTGTGAAAAACAGCAGCGCCAAAGCGGCTGCGGACATTGCTCTGTGGGACCTGTACGGCAAGAGATACGGAATCCCCGTGTACCGGATGCTGGGGGCCAGCCGCAACCAGATTATCACCGACCTGACCATCAGCGTGAATTCCCCGGAAGAAATGGCCCGGGACGCAGTCAACGCTGTGGAGCGGGGCTACGATACCCTGAAGGTAAAAGTGGGCATCGACCCGTCCCTGGACGTGGAGCGGCTTTCCGCCATCCGGGCAGCGGTGGGGGACAAACCCCGGATCCGCATTGACGCCAACCAGGCCTGGTCCCCCAAGCAGGCAGTGAAACTGCTGAACCAGATGCAGGAACGGGGCCTGGACATTGAGCTGGTGGAACAGCCGGTAAAGGCCCACGACCTGGAAGGCTTGAAGTACGTCACCGACCGTTCCTACGTGCCTGTCCTGGCTGACGAAAGCGTCTTCTCCGTGGAAGATGCCCTGAAAATCGTCCAGCTCCAGGCGGCGGACCTGATTAACATCAAACTGATGAAATGCGGCGGGCTCACCAATGCCCTAAAGATTGCCACCCTGGCAGAGGTCAGCGGGGTGGAGTGCATGATCGGCTGTATGCTGGAAGCCAAGGTCAGCGTCAACGCAGCCGTGCATCTGGCCTGCGCCCGGCAGATTATCACCAAGGTGGACCTGGACGGGCCGGTGCTGTGCTCTGAGGACCCGGTGCTGGGCGGCGCCGTATTTAACGAAAAAGAAATTACCGTGGCTGATGAACCGGGTCTGGGCATCCGGGGCATTGAAGGTATCCAGTATCTGGACGACTAATAGGGGTGTGAAAAAGGGGGAATTTGTATGGTAATCACCAGTGGTTTTACGTATATTGCCTTTCTGATGTTTCTGGCCGGCGCCTTGCTGGCCCTGGAAAAATATTCCAAGTGGAAGATTTTCTCCATTGTTCCTCCCCTGGTCTGGATCTACGTGCTGAACATGATCTTCTGCACCATGGGCCTGTACAATTCCAAGGGCGTTTCTGAAGCCTACAAAGCGCTGAAGAACAACCTGCTGTACGCCATGATCTTTGTTATGCTGCTGCGCTGCGACTTCCGGAAGCTGGCCAAACTGGGCGGCCGGATGGTAGCCATCTTCCTGGGCTGCTCGGTGACCCTGTTTGTGGGTTTTATTGTAGGCTATCCGATTTTTAAAGGCTTCCTGGGCAATGATACCTGGGGTGCGGTAGCGGCCCTGTACGCTTCCTGGGTGGGCGGTTCCGCCAATATGGCGGCCATGCAGGCAGCCCTGCCGGTGGACGCCGGCGCCTACAGCTGCGCCCTGGCCCTGGATACCGTGTGCTATTCCGTGTGGATTGCCCTGCTGCTCCTGGGGGTGCGCTATGCCAATCGCTGGAACGCCGCCACCCAGGCGGACACCTCCAAGCTCCAGGCTGTGGCCGATGCTGCCGCTGCCGAAGTCGCCAAGGAAAAGAAGAAGGCCACCTCTGCCGACTGGATTTTCCTGATTGGCGTGTCCCTGCTGGTTTCTGCTCTTTCCCAAACCGTGGGCGCCAACCTGAACACCCTTTTAAAGAGTGTGGGCCTTGCCATGTTTGATAAAGGCACCATGACCACCCTGTTTGTGACGGTGTTGGGCCTGATCTGCGCCATGACCCCGCTGGGCAAGGTGCCCGCCGTGGAAGAACTGTCCAGCGTGTACCTGTACGCCGTGGTTTCCCTTTTGGCTTCCACCGCTTCGGTGCTGGACCTGCTGGCCGCTCCCATGTGGGTGGTGTACGGCTTCTTTATCCTGGTGGTTCACGTGGTGCTGATGTTTGGCCTGTCCAAGCTCTTCCATTGGGATCTGTGCATGGTTTCCACCGCTTCCCTGGCCAATATCGGCGGGGCAGCGTCTGCTCCCATTGTGGCTTCTGCCTATGATGCTTCCTATGCAGGCATCGGCGTGCTTATGGGCATTTTGGGGGCCGCCATCGGGAACTTTGCCGGTCTGTTCTGCGGTTATGTTTTAAAAATGATGTCCTAAGGAGGAAGGAAACTTGAACCAGCAAACCAAGTGGCAGGCTTCTTTGGAAGCCCTGTGCCAAAACAGCAGCGGTCAGGTTACCCTTAGCTTCTACGACGAAAAATTGCGGCACGGCTTCTCTGTTGGGGAAGCTGTGCCGTTTTGTCTGCCAGTACCATTAAGCTGCTGGTATTGGCAGAAGTTTTTCGTCAGGCGGAAGAAGGCAGCCTGTCTCTGGCGGAAGGGGTGACCCTGACTGCCGAAAAACGCACCGGCGGGGACGGTATCCTGAAGGAACTCCTGTCCGGCCATACCTTTACCCTGAAAGAGCTCTGTACCCTGATGATCATCGTTAGCGACAACGAGGCGGCAAACCTGCTCCTTGACCGGGTGGGCATGGACAAGGTGAACCAGCTGGGAGAGGACCTGGGGCTCACCGCCACCCACCTGGGCCGGAAAATGATGGACAGCGCAGCCCGGGACGCCGGCCGGGATAACTGGACCTGCGCCGACGACCTGGTGCTTCTTCTCCGGGGCATCTACGAAGGCACTCTGGTAAGTCCCCACGCAAGCAAAACCATGCTGGAAATGCTCAAGCGGCAGCAGCAGGGGGACCGGCTCCAGCGGTACCTGCCGGAAGACGTGCCCCTGGCCCACAAATGCGGGGACCTCAAGGGCGTGGAAAATGACTGCGGCATTTTTCTCCTGCCGGACCATCCCTATATTCTGGCCGTCCTGACCCAGCAGCAACCGGACAGCCTGACGGGCAAGCGGACCCTGGGCACCCTTGGCAAACTGGTCTATGACCACATTACGGAAGGGGAGGCCTAGACCATGGCAGAAAAACCGGCGCCAAAGCAGCGCACCCTGTACTTTACCGGGGAAGCCCGGACCACCTCGGACAACGCCATTACCCGGATCTACGGGACCTTCTACCTGGCCTTTGAGGTAGCGGCCGGTACCGGGGAAATCCTGGATGTGGACTGCAACGCCACCCTGGAGCTGACCCGGAAATTCGTGAAAAACATATTTATGCACCATTTTCTGGAAAAAGATGCAGCCTTCCTGGAGGCAGAAATACAGGACCGGTACTACGGTTCTTCCAGCAGGGCCATCCTGGCCGCCTACCGGGATGCCCTGGCCCATTACCGCCAGGCCCAGGGAAAGTGAAGAGCTGACGGCGGAAGACGGGAATAGTTAGCCATGGGAAACCATGTATTGTTCGGAAAATTCATTTTTTAGAAGGACAAATGACTCTGAAACACCGACAAATTCAGGAAATAGACAAGAATTTACGAACATAGAGAAAATAAGAAAGAAAAAAGTTCGAAAAAATTGCTTTTCCTACTAGCTTAATGAAAAGCGGTGTGCTATAATAAGCCATGTAATTCAGAAGTACTTAAAAGAAAATAACAAAGGACGGGACCACCCGTTCAACCCGCTCAAATGAATCTGAGCATGCTAGCCAATGGGCCAAAGAGGGAAAGGGGAAATCAAACATGTATAAAACCAACATGTATCAAGACGACCTGCTTTATGTGATTAAACCCAGTGAATTGACACCGGAAACTTTGCGTATTCTGCTGAATAATCATCCTGAAATCAAATTCGTATCTTTCATGGGCATTGACTTTGCCGGCAACGATACGGATGAAAAGGTGCCTATTTCCCTGCTGCTGGATGATATGGAAACCATGCTGTACAGCCATACGGCCCAAACCGACGGTTCTTCCGTAGTACTGCCCGGCGTTGCTTCCCTGAACGATGCCCGTGTAGATATGGTTGCTGACCTGTCCGTAAACTGGTTCGTTGACTACAATATTGAACACGTGGATGCTGAAACCGGCAAACTGGTGGGCACCCTGCGTGTACCTTGCTTCCTGCTGCACAACGGTGAATTCGTGGATTCCCGTTACCTGCTGAAAAAATCCCTGGAATACGTTTCCAGCGAAATCCACAAAGCCATGCTGGCTGCCGGCACGGTTCCTGGTCTGGCCTTTGATCCCAAGGACGTAGAAAAGGTAACCTTTACCAGCGCTACCGAATTGGAATTCTGGGTCAAGACTCCTACCGAAGACGTGGACAAAACTGCCCTGTCTTCCTCCCAGATCATGCAGGAACAATACTGGGCCCGTACCCGCGGCAACGTGCGTACCGCTTTGGAACAAGCCGTTGAAGTGCTGGGCTACTATGGCCTGGAACCGGAAATGGGCCACAAAGAAGTGGGCGGCGTAAGAGGTCAACTGGATGCCAACGGCAACATGACCCACGTTAACGAACAGCTGGAAATCGACTGGAAATTCTCCACCGGCCTGCAATGCGCCGATAACGAAATTCTGGTACGTACCCTGGTTAAGGAAATCTTCCGTGCTAACGGCCTGGAAGTATCCTTCCTGGCCAAACCCATTGTGGGCGTTGCCGGCAGCGGCGAACACACCCACGTTGGTTTCGGCGCCATCCTGAAGGACGGCAAATTCGTGAATATCATGAGCCCCTCCGATATGAAGGCTGACTTCCTGTCCGCCATCGGCTTTGGCGCCCTGATGGGTCTTTTGAAGAACTACGAAGTGCTGAACCCCATCGTTTCCTGCACCACCGATGCTTTCAAACGACTGAGACCTGGCTTTGAAGCTCCTATCTGCATCGTAACCTCCATCGGCAAGGCTCCGGATGTTCCTTCCCGTAACAGAACCATCCTGGCCGGCCTGATCCGGGATATCGACAATCCCAAGGCTACCCGTGTGGAAATGCGTGCTCCCAACCCCTTCACCAACACCTACCTGGCCCTGGCTGGCTTCTACCTGGCTGCCCTGGACGGCATCAAGGCTGCCCTGGCTTCCGGCAAGTCCACCAAGGAACTGGAAAAGGAACTGTCCAAGACTGCTGGGGAAGAAGGCTTCTACCTGGAAAAAGACAGAGCCTATCGTTCTGAAGACGATGTGTTCGAAGACTTTACCCCGGAAGAACGGGATCAATACTTTGGCAAACCGCCTGCAACCGTTTGGGAAAACATGAAAGCCTTTGATGCTTATCCGGAAAAGGTAGCCGTGCTGACCCAAGGCGATATTCTGAAACCGCTGTATCTGAAATCCTTCGAGGAAGGCGCTTTGATCAGATGGAAGACCGAACTGCTGACCCACATCATTCCGGATTACAGAAACAGAATTGCCAGCATGAAACCCCTGCACGAAACCACCGAAGGCAGCACTGCCTGGGATGACGGTATGTGGCAGAGAGTCCAGGAACTGCGGGTTATCATTGCCAAGAACACCGATACCAACGTATCCATGTTCACCCAATTGTCCAAAGCCCTGACCGAAGGCGACTATGACAAGGCTTCCGATTTGCAGCTGGCTATGGACAAGAAAATGGAAGAATTGGAAAAACTGTATAAGGATTACGCAGAAAACATTCTGTAAGTTAGACTGCTAGAAAAGGAGGCTGCCAAGCGTGCACCATAAGACCACAGGTCTCCTGCTGACGCTCCTGCTTCTCCTCAGTCTGTCCCTGACTGCTCAGGCCGCTGCCGTTCCACCGGTGGCGGTCTTGGGTGCTAAGGGCCGCAAAGTGGAAGAAGTACAAGCTATGTTGTCCAAGCTGGATATATACCAGGGCGAGATAGATGGAGAGTTTGGGACCGATACAATGAATGCCGTTAAGACCTTCCAACGCAAACACAAAAAACAGCAGACAGGAGCTGTTACTTGGTCCGTCTACAATTTGATGAGTAAGGAAAGCGGCCTGAGTTTTGGCCACTACCGAAAACTTTGGACCATGGAAACTACGGGCTATAGTCCCACTGACCCGGGCGTAACGGGTGTGACCTATACCGGCATTCCCATGCAAAAAGGCGTTATTGCTGTAGATCCCTTGATTATTCCTCTAGGTACCCGGATGTATGTGATGGGGTACGGGGAAGGGATTGCCGCCGATATCGGCAGCGCCATCAAGGGCAACAAAATAGATTTGGCATTTTCCAACCGCGGACAGGCGCTTCAATGGGGCCGTCGGCGGGTACACGTGTATATACTGTAAATTGATTTTTTGAAACAAAATTATTGAAAATTCAGAGATAGGAGTGAAGAAATTGTTAACTGCTGCAGAAATCCCAGGTTGGATGGAAAAGAAATTTAACGAAAATGCATTTATGAAATTGGCAGATGTGAAACTGGAAAAAGTGGAATGCGGCCGCTGCGAGCTGAGCATGGCGGTGGACCCGGCCAAGCACGGGAACCGGTATGGCGTGGTCCATGGTGGAGCCCTCTTTACCCTGGCGGATACGGCCATGGGGGCAGTGGGCTACAGCATTGGGGACAAGGTAGTTACCCTTTCTTCCTCCATCAACTTTATCAGCAACACCTCTGCCAAGGAAAAAATTATTGCCAAGGCACATCTGGAACATAAAGGCCGTTCCACCCTGGTTTGCCGGGTTGAAATCTTCGACCCCGAGGGCAAAAAAATGGTGGATGTAACGGGCACCATGTTTGTGGTGGGGCATTTTGACGAAATACCCAATCAGTGGTAAAATAATGAAGATTAACAACTAAAATACTAGGCTACGCCATAAAACAGGAGGCTCTCTTATGGATTTCGCGTTAAACGAAGAGCAATTAGAATTAAAGTCCATAGTCAAAGACTTCGTTGATAAGGAAATTGTTCCTTATACGGAAGAAATGGATCGGGAAAACCACGCTAGACCGGAAATTTTCAAAATCGCCGGTGATATGGGACTGCTGAACTTGGTAGTCCCGGAAGAATACGGCGGCCCGGGACTGGACAGCATTACCATTGCCATGATTTATGAAGAACTGGGCAAGGGCTGCGCCGGTGTGGCTACTTCCATTGCTGCCAATGCTCTGGCCTCTTATCCCATTTTGATTGCTGGCAATGAAGAACAGAAAAAATACCAATGCGACCTGCTGAACGCAGGCAAGCTGGCTGCTTTTGCCCTGACCGAACCGGGTGCCGGTTCCGATGCAGGCGCAGTAGCCACCAAAGCCGTTAAAGACGGGGACCACTATGTCCTGAACGGCCAAAAGGTGTTCATCACCAACGGCGGCATTGCCGACAGCTACCTGGTGTTCGCCAATACCCGGAAATCCGGCGGTATCCGCGGACTGACCTGCTTTATCGTTCCCAAAGGCACTCCGGGCTTCAGCGTAGGCCGCAAAGAAGATAAAATGGGCATTCGTCCCTCCAACACCTGCGAATTGATTCTGGAAGACGTTATCGTTCCTGAATCCATGCGGGTAGGCCGGGAAGGCCAAGGCTTTTGCATTGCCATGGAAACCCTGGATTCCGCCCGTCCTTTCGTAGCCTCCGTTGCTGTAGGTCTGGCCCAGTCCTGCCTGGATCTGGCTGCCCACTACGCACGGGAAAGAAGACAGTTTGGCCAGCCCATCGCTTCCTTCCAAATGGTACAGGCAATGATTGCCGATATGGCCATGAAGGTAGAAACTGCCCGTCTGATGGTGCAGAAAGCCTGCTGGATGCGTGACCAGGGCGTGGAATTTGGCAAGGAAGCTGCCATGAGCAAATGCTTTGCCTCCGATGTGGCCATGGAAGTGGCTACCGATGCCCTGCAGGTTATGGGTGGTTACGGCTACATGAAAGACTATCCCATGGAAAAGAAAATGCGTGATGCCAAGATTCTGCAAATCTACGAAGGCACCAACCAAATCCAACGGATGGTTATTGCCAACAAGATTTTGTACTAAATATAATGTATCCCGTTTTGACGGCTGCCGCCCGCTGGAGTGGGTTGGAATGGCGTCAGAAATGGAAAAGTAAAAATTATAATTGATGGCTGCTTTTCCGTTAAAAAATGGGCAAGGCCTGTCTGCGTGCAGGTCCTGACCTGGTATTTATGGCTGAATAAGGCTGTGAAACGAACTTCACAGCCTTATTTTATTGAATAGGTAGGAATTGGAAATATAATTATTACCTATGAAATAGTAGATAAATTGTCTTCAGTTGGCTTATTGTCAGATAACGGAAAATGTCATATAATTTACGGTATACAAAATATGCGGACTTTGGCGGTCCCATGGGGAAATAGGAGAGGTTAACGAAAAATGATCAGTACGGGATTGTTAGCGGAAGCAAAAGAAGTAGTCAGAGATTTAAGCGTGCGTGAGCTCATTGAAGAAGCCATTCGCAACGGAGAAGGTACTTTTTCTGATACGGGCGCGCTGCGGGTAACTACCGGTACCCATACCGGCCGTTCTCCCAAGGACAAGTTCATTGTGGACACACCTCTGACCCATGATGTGGTCAGCTGGACCAACAACCAGCCCTGCAGCCAGGAAACCTTTGACCGGATTTACGCCAAGTGCGAAGCCTATATCAAGACCCACCGGGTATACGTGAACAACGTGAAGGCCGGTGCCGATCCCAAGTATCAGATTCGGGTAAAGTTCATCAACCAGATGGCTTGGCAGAGTGTATTCGTGAACCAGCTGTTCATTAAATCCAATGAACCCAGCACTGTTCAGGAAGACTTTACCGTCATCTCCCTGCCGGATGTGGAAGCAGAACCGGCACTGGACCACACCAACTCTGAAACCTTCATTATTCTGAACTTCGACAAGAAAGTGGTGCTCATCGGCGGCGGCCGTTATGCCGGCGAACTGAAGAAATCCATTTTCTCTGTAATGAATTACCTGCTGCCCCTGCAGAACATTCTTACCATGCACTGCTCCTGCAATGAGGGCCCCAAGGGCGACGTAGCCCTGTTCTTTGGCCTGTCCGGCACCGGGAAAACCACCCTGTCCGCAGACCCCAAACGTTCCCTGATTGGTGACGATGAACACGGCTGGGGAGATAACGGGGTATTCAACATCGAAGGCGGCTGCTATGCCAAGTGCATCGACCTGACCGAAGACAGCCAGCCGGAGATTTTCCATGCCGTGCGTTTCGGCGCCGTGATGGAAAACGTGGTGGTGGATCCCAAGACCGGGGCTCCTGACTTCTCCGACCGGACCATTACGGAAAACACCCGGGTAGCCTATCCCCTGAACTATATTCCCAACGCCAAGCTGCCCAGCATGGCCACCCATCCCAAGAACATCATCCTGCTGACGGCTGATGCCTTCGGGGTACTGCCTCCCATCTCCAAGCTCACCAAGGAGCAGGCCATGTACCACTACCTGACGGGCTATACCAGCAAGGTTGCCGGTACCGAACGGGGCATTACGGAACCCCAGGCCACGTTCTCCACGGCCTTTGGCGCACCGTTCCTGCCCCTGCCTCCGCTGACCTATGCCAAGCTCCTGGGGGAACGGATTGCCAAGCATGAGACCAACGTATACCTGGTGAACACCGGCTGGACCGGCGGCCCCTACGGGGTTGGCAGCCGGATGAAACTGGCCTACACCCGGGCCATGATCCACGCAGCCCTGGACGGTGAACTGGGCAAGGAAGGCTGGACCACCATGCCGTTATTCAACGTGGCTGTGCCCAAGTCCTGCCCCAACGTGCCGGACGAAGTGCTGGATCCCCGGTCCACCTGGGAAGACAAGGAAGCCTACGATCAGACCTGTGCCAAACTGGCCGGCCTGTTCCAGGAAAACTTCAAGAAATTTGCTGGTGAGGTAACGGAAGACATTGCTTCCGCTGGTCCTACTCTGGATAAATAAGACGACGCAAGGGGCTGTGCACTGCAGCCCCTTTTCTTGTATTTACGGGAACCTGCGCTAGGCGCAGCCCGTGCTGAAGGAGGGAAAAATCATGGTAACCCTGTATTGCCCGGATGAGGCGGCAACCGCAGCCCTGGGCACCCATTTGGGCAGCCTGCTGACGGACGGTGACGTGGTACTCCTCAATGGAGACCTGGGAGCCGGCAAGACCTGTCTGGTGATTGCAGCCGCCAAAGCCCTGGGGGTGGATCCGGCCGAAGTGACCTCTCCCACTTTTTCCCTGATGAACATCTATAAGGGAAAGAACCTGTCCGTAAAACATTTCGATTTGTACCGGATCAACCGGGAGGAAGAATTGGAAGACATCGGCTTTTCCGAATACGCCGGTTACGATGGGGTGACCTTCATCGAATGGGCCGAGCTGTTCCCGGAAGAGATGCCCCCGGAAAATCTGGAAATCCAGCTGCTCCGGAAGGACAACGGACGGGAAGCCCGGCTGATTCCCCATGGGGAACATTACGAAGCTTTGGCAAGAAAGGTTGAAGAATTGTGCTGACATTAGGAATTGATACCTCCACCCGGGTCTGCTCCGTGGCGGTGGCAAAAGACGATAAAATTCTGGGAGCAGTGGACATCAACGTGGGGCTCACCCATTCGGAGGGTCTGGTACCCCAGCTGGAGCAGCTGCTCACCCTGGCCCAGGTGACCAAAGAGGAACTGGAGCTCATTGCCGTAAGCCGGGGTCCCGGTTCCTTTACGGGCCTGCGCATTGGCATGGCTACGGCGGAAGCCCTGGCCTACAGTTTGAACCTGCCCCTGGTGGCCGTTGATACCCTGCAGGTGATTGCCTATAATCTGCCGGTGGAAGGGGTCCTTCTGGCGCCGGTACTGGACGCCCAAAAGGGGAATGTGTACCTGGGGCGGTACCAGTGGCAGGAGGGTAAAATGGTGGAAGTGGAACCGGTGCAGATTGTGCCGGGCAAGGAAGTGGGTGCGCTTCTCAATGCCCAGGAACTGCCGGCCATTCTTATGGGAGAAACCCAGCGGGTTCCCCTTTTGGACAATTGCCCCTTTGTTTCCCTGGCCCCCAGCAGTGCCCGGCTGCCCAGAGGGTCCTCGGTGGCCATTCTGGGTGCAGCCCAGTACGTGCCCGGAGAACTCCACAGCTATTTTGGCATGGATCCCTTTTATATCCGGCGCTCGGAGGCGGAAGAATTATGGGAAAAACGACATCCCAAGGCGTAAGAGCCCTGACGGAACAGGACCTGGACTGGCTGCTGCCCGTGGACGCAGGCTCCTTTCCGGAAGCCTGGAGCCGGGAGACCTGGCTGGACGAGCTGAACGGCCGCCTGAGCCACTACCTGCTGCTCCTTGATGAAACAGGCAGCCCGGTGGCCTACGGAGGCTTTTGGCTGGTGGCCGGAGAGGCCCAGATTATGCGCCTGGCGGTGGACACGGGACGCCGGGGAGAGGGCTGGGGCAATGCCTTGGTAGGCGCAATGCTGGACCGGGCCCGGGAGCTCTTGGCCACGGAAGTAACCCTGGAAGTCCGGGAGCACAACCTGCCTGCCCGCAAGACCTATGCGCACTGGGGCTTTAGCGAAAACGGCCGGAGAGCCGGTTATTATACGGATAGTGGGGAAGACGCCATCTTGATGACGTGCACCCTGGCATAGAGGAGATTATGGAAGAAAAAGCGATTACCATTTTAGGCATAGAAAGCAGCTGCGACGAAACGGCTGCCTCCGTGGTCCAAAACGGACGCACGGTATTATCCAATGTGGTTTCCACCCAAATCCCCGTCCATCGGAAATTTGGCGGGGTGGTGCCGGAAATCGCATCCCGAAAACATATTGAACACGTAATGCCCGTGATTGATAAGGCCCTAAGCGACGCCCACCTGACCCTAAAGGACGTGGACGCCATTGCCGTCACCTACGGGCCGGGGCTGGTGGGAGCCCTTCTGGTAGGGCTTTCTGCCGCCAAGGGACTGGCCCTGGGCACCGGCAAGCCCCTCATCGGGGTGAACCATCTGGAAGGCCACGTTTTCGCCAACTTTTTGGCGGACCCGGACCTGAAGCCGCCCTTTTTGGCCCTGGTGGTCAGCGGTGGCCACACCTCCCTTTTGGTAGTGGAAGACGAAATGACTTTCCGGCTGCTGGGCCAAACCCGGGACGATGCGGCAGGGGAAGCCTTCGACAAAATTGCCCGGTTCATGGGGCTGCCCTATCCCGGCGGCCCGGAAATCGAGAAACTGGCCCAGGGCGGGGACCCTAAGGCCATTGATTTCCCCCGGCCTCTGCTGCCCAATACCTTTGACTTTAGCTTCAGCGGCCTGAAATCCGCTGTCATCAACCACATCCATAGCGAGGAGCAG
The DNA here is from genome assembly GCF_003472805.1 of Acidaminococcus sp. AM05-11. Taxonomy (NCBI): domain Bacteria; kingdom Bacillati; phylum Bacillota; class Negativicutes; order Acidaminococcales; family Acidaminococcaceae; genus Acidaminococcus; species Acidaminococcus sp. AM05-11. Next base: position 22,595 of record NZ_QRMX01000012.1, read on the forward strand.
CGGGGCAGCGACTGGAGCAAGGCCGACGTGGCCGCTTCCTTCCAGCAGGCCATTGTGGACGTATTGGTCCAAAAGAGCCAGCAGGCCCTCAAGAGCACCGGCCTCAAAAAGATTGTCCTGGCCGGCGGCGTATCCGCCAATAAGCACCTCCAGGAAGCCCTGGCAGCGGGTGCCAAGGCCGTGGGCGCCGAACTGGTGCATCCCACGCCCATTCTCTGCACGGACAACGCCGTCATGGTAGCCGTGCGCGGGTACTATCAGTACAAGCATCACGACTTTGCGGCTTTGAACCTGAATGCCGACCCTTCCCTGAAGCTGGGGGAGAAATAAACCTAAAAAAGCAAATGGAGCAGTACAAAAGTGCATGGCATTTTTGTACTGCTCCGTTTTTTATAAGAATTAAGCAAAAGCGTCCTGGAGTTATCCAGCCAGGGCGCTTTTCTGCGCCTAGCTCACGTGGAATTCTGTCCGGCTGCCCTGGCCCGTGGGAATGATTTCCAGCTGGGCGCTGATCCGTTCCTTCAGCTCTGCCACGTGGGAGATAATGCCCACCAGCCGGCCTCCCTTCTGGAGTTCCAACAGGGAGGTGATGGCCCCGTCCAGGGTTTCCGGGTCCAGGGAACCAAAGCCCTCGTCCACCAAAATGGTGTCCAGGTGCAGGCCCCCGGCGTAGGCTTCCAGCACATCGGACAGCCCCAGGGCCAGGGAAAGAGAGGTGAAGAAAATCTCGCCCCCGGACAGGGTGGTTACCGCCCGGGCCTGGCCGGTGAAGGCGTCCATAATTTCCAGCCCCAGCCCCTGTTCCTTCCGGGCGTCCACAATCTCCTGGCTCCGGTACAGGGTGTACCGGCCCTGGCTGATTTTGGACAGCCGCAGGTTGGCCGTTTCCAGCACATCGTCCAGCACTGCCTGAAGCACAAAGGAGGAGAAGGTCAGCTTCCGGGCGTTGTTGCCCCGGGCAGCCTGGGCCAGATGGCCGATGGGCCGGTAGGCCTCGTGAATCTTTTTCCCTTCCTCCCGGGTCTTTTCCAGGGCAGCCAGGGTTTGCCGCTCCCGCTTGAGACTGGCCTGAAGGGCGCCTGCCTGGGTGGCTGCGCTGTTCCAGGCCTGCCGGGCCTGGTGCACGGCTTCCTCCAGGGGCGGCAGCTCCGGCAGGGTCTTGCCCTCAAGCTGTTTTTCCAGACTTTCCCGTTCTCCTTCCAGCCGGGCCTTCTGCTCCCGGTACCGGTCCAGCTGGGCCTGCCAGTCCGCCTTGTGTTCCAGCTGGCTGTGGGCGGCCAAAAAGGCGTGCTGGTCGGCAAAGGAGGAGGCCTCCAGGGCGGCGCGGAACGCTTCCCGTTCTGCCTCGAACAGTTTTTCCGCCTCCTGGGCGTGCTGCTGGGAAGCCTTGCAGGAGCCTTCCGCCTGGTTTACCTGGGCCTGGGCCCGGTCCAGTTCCCGCTGGAGCCGGTCCAGCTCCTTCAGCCGGTTCTCCATGGCCTGGATTTTGGCTTGCAGGGCCTGCCGGTCCTTTTGGGTTTCGTTGGCCGGACTGGGGTGTTCCAGCGCCCCGCACACCGGGCAGGGCTTTCCGTCCACCAGCTGCTGGGCCAGCCGCACCGTTTCCCCGGAGACCACTGCCATCCGGGTCATTTCCTCCCGGCACTGGTTGGCCTGTTCCTGGAGAGCGTCCTTGTTGGTCTGGTTGGCCTTGGCAAGGCAGGCGGTCAGCTCTTTTTGGGCCGCCGTCCAGTTGGCCTGGGCTTGGTCCGCATTGTAGTCTGCCTTTTTCTTTTCCTGGGTGGCCTTCAGGGCATTTTCGTAGAAGGGGTGGAGCTTTTGGGCCTCATCTAACAGCACCAGTTTCTGCCGGAGCTCCGCAAGGGCCGGTTCCTGGGCCGTCAGCTGTTTTTGCTGCTGTTTGCATTGGTCCAGGCGTTTGAACAAATGGCTGGTCTGCTGGGCATTCTGGAAAGCCTCCTGGGCCTTTTGGTAGGCTTCCTGGGAACTTTTGCGCTGGGCTTCCAGAGCCTTTTCCTGGGCTTCCTCCTGGACCAGCTGCTCCTTCAGAGCCTCGGGACTTTCCGCCCCGGCTGCCTCCAAAAGCGCCTTGTAATGCTGGACGGCCTGCTGGTACTTCTGCTCCAGGGCCTTGGCCTTGGCATCCAGCCGGTCTTCAATCTGGCTGTACTGTTCGGTCTTGAACAGGGTTTCCAGAATCTTTTTCCGTTCCTTGGAATCTGCTACCAGAAAGCGGCGGAATTCCCCCTGGGGCAGCACCATCAGCTGGCGGAACTGCCGGGCCTGAAAGCCCAAAATGCCCTCAATGGCCTGGGTTACCGCATTGTTGGTCTTGCCCAGGATGTTCCGTTCCCCGTCCGGCCGGATTTCCACCAGCGACGCTCCTGCTGGCACCGTCCGGGTGCCTTCTCCCCGCTGCTTGGTCAGTTCCTGCTCCGGGGTACGGGTGACCTCGTACACCTTGTCCTGGTTGCTGAAGGTGAACAGCACCTCCGTCTTGTGGTCCGGGGTGGCGTAGTCGCTGCGCAGGGAGCGGTTGTCCCGCAGGTCCCCGCTGGGGGTGCCGTACAGGGCAAAGGTAATGGCGTCCAAAATCGTAGTCTTTCCGCTGCCGGTGGGACCGGTAATCAGGAAAAAGCGTTTGTCCCCCAATTTCGTAAAATCGATGACTTCCTTTTGGGCGTAGGGACCAAAAGCGGTCATTTCCAATTGCAATGGGCGCATCAGGCGTTCCTCCCTTCTGCTGCCAGTTCATTGAGCACCTGGTGCAGCAGCTCTTTTTCCTGGTCCGTCAGGTCGGTGCCCTCCGTTTCCCGGAAAAAGGCCCCAAACAGGTCCTCGGTGGTAAGCCCTTTCCGCTGCCGGGTTTCCTGGGCTTCTTCCCGGGGCTGGAGCCGTTCGTAGCCCAGCTGGAGAATGTTGGGGTACACCGTTTCCAGCCGGTGCTTGGCGTCCAAAATGGGTGCCTGATCCGTCAGCACCACCTGCAGGTAGTCCTGGGCCGCTTCCAACCGGGGATTTTCCAATAGGTCCTGGAATTCCCCCTTTAGCACCGCCAGCTCGTGGGGAGCCGTGAGATATACGGTTTCCACCTCCACCGCGCCGTCTTCCTTCAGATCCACAATTTGCAGGCCTTTTTTCTGGGAAGCTTCCGCAAAGGAATATTTCAGCAGGGAGCCGGAGTACCGGACGTTGTAGCTGTTAGCCTGGGCTGCGTGGAGATGGCCCAGGGCCGTGTAGGCAAAGTCCTTGAAGCAGTCAATGGACACCGTGGTGGCGCCGCCGGCTGCCAGGGGCCGCTCGCTGTCCGGGGTGGTCTGGGCTCCCGTGAGAAACACGTGGGCGAGGGCCACTTTCCGGGCACCCGCAGGAATCTGCGCCAGCATCTGGGCCACCTGCCATTTCAGCGCCTCCTCATGGGTATGCTGCTTTTCCCCGCTGAGCTCCGTGGCCGTCAGAGGTTCGCAGTAGGGCAGGGGACAGATATACACGTCCCCAAAGGCGTCCTGGAGCACCAGGGGTTTGGCGTCCCGGGTAACCTGGCCGTACACGTACAGCCCGGAAGACGCAAAAAGAGCCTGACCGAAGTTCAGCCGGTCAGGGTTATCGTGGTTGCCGGAAATCAGCACCACAGGAATTTTTAATTGCAGGACCATTTGCTGCAGGGTTTCGTCCAGCAAATTGACGGCCTCCGTGGGAGGCACGGACCGGTCGTAAATGTCGCCGGCAATGAGAATCAGGTCCACACGGTACTCCCGGGCGGCGGCCATGACCTGCTCTAGGGCCAGGGCCTGGTCGTCCAGAAGATGCAGTCCGTGAAAAATCCGTCCCAAATGCCAGTCCGAAGTGTGTAAAATACGCATGGCAGGGAATCCTTTCTACTTTCTGGTAAAGGTATGGGTGTGCTATAGGAGAGGAGAAATTGCTGGAAAGCAGGCTGGGGTGCAGGGGCTTAGTGGCTTTGGGCCAGTCGGTTCTTTACCGGGTTCAGCACGCCGCTCTTGAGCAGCAGGCCGGCAATGATGCTGCCGCCGGTGGTGCTGATCAGGAAGGGCGGAATAAAGAAGAACGCCAGGGTGGCTTTGCCCAATAGGTAGGTGGCTACCAGGTAGGCCACGTAGCCGCCCAGAATGCCGGTACCGAAGATTTCTCCAGCCATGGCGGCGGGAATGGTGTGGAAGCGCTTGTACACCAGCGCTGCGCAGATGGCGCCAATCATGCTGCCGGGGAAGGCCAGGGGAGAACCCAGACCTGCCAGGTTCCGCAGCAGGGCAATGAGAAAGCTGATGGCGGCCGCATAGGACGGGCCCAAAAGCACGGCGCACAGCACGTTGATGCAGTGCTGCATGGGGAAGCATTTGGAAATCCCCACCGGGATATACAGCAGGTTGGCGGTCAGGGTACCAATGGCCACCAGAAGCGCCGAAAGGGTTAAACGGTAAGTCTGCATGATTTCAGAATTCCTCCTTGCAATACAGTTGATACCTTATACTATAGCACGATACGGGCCGTTAGAAAATGAATTATCCCGGGAAATAGTGTATAATGACTCCATAGTCTGTTTTTAGACCTGCGAGGTGATTTTATTGAAGAAACTTTTTTATATGCTGTGTTTTTTCTGCCTGTTCTGTCTGCTGCCCCTGCCCAAGGCCCAGGCAGCCATGATCAGCGAAAAGCAGGAAATTGAAATGGGCCAGAAGGTGGCCCAGCAGCAGGAGGCCCAGTATGGGCTGTACCAGAACGACGAGGTCCAGGCCCGGGTGGACCGCATTGGCCAGAGCCTGGTAAAGTACAGCGACCGGAAGAATCTGACCTATACCTTTAAGGTATTAAATACCCAGGACGTCAACGCCCTGTCCTGCCCTGGGGGCTTTATCTACGTGTACAAGGGCCTTTTGGATTTTATGACCAGCGATGATGAGCTGGCTGCGGTGATTGGCCACGAAATTGGCCACGTGGAAAAGCGCCATACGGTCCACCAGCTGGAAAAGCAGATGGCCCTGTCCTTCCTGTCCATTTTGGCCGGGGCTGCCGCCGGGGATCCGGGGGCGGGCATTGCCCTGGCCACCACGGCTTCCCAGGCCCTGATGGCCGGCTACAGCCGGGCGGACGAGCGGGAAGCGGACCAGGAAGGTTTTCGGATGTGCAACGAGGCCGGCTATAATCCCTACGGCATTTACGTAACCATGGCCAAGCTGGACGATATGTCCAAGGAAATGGGGAATCCGGGCTACGGCCTGTTCTCCTCCCACCCGGAACCGGAAGTCCGGATGGCCAAAGCCCTCCAGTGGGTAAAACCTCTGCACATTGGGGCTGCGGTAACGGTTAATGCCGAGGGCTCTGCCACCGTCAGCCAAAACGGCTGGTCCTATACCATTACAGAAACTGCCGGCTACGACAAGCCGGCCTACCGGGTCTATCTGATGGCCGGAGCCCTGTACCTGTCCCAGAAGCGGGGCCTTGATGAGTCCCATTTTCTCACCATGGACGGGGACAACTGGTCCGATGTGTATTATGAAGATATCCGCATCCTCCGGGTGTATCCCCAGGATAACCAGCAGGATGGCCGGCCTGGGGAACTGGCCCGGCAGATTGCCGGAAAGCTCCAGGACTGGGCCCGGGCGGTAAAGGGTACTGCCCCTGCTGGGGCTGCTGCTTCTGCCGCAGCTGACCAGACCCCGGCCGCAGGCCAAAGCGTGACCCGGACGGCTGCCCCTGCACCCAGCCAAACCACTACGAAAAAATCTGCTGCCAGCCTGATGCCCCGGGCCTTTGCCCCGGCCCTGGCAGCCGGAAAGGAACTCCAGCATGCTTGACGTACTCGAATCGATTGCCCAGGAGCCCCTGTTGTGGGCCCATTTAACCCAAACCACCAAACCCATCGTCCTCTATGGCATGGGCAACGGCGCAGACCAGATCCTGGACCTGTGCCAGGAACTTTCCATTCCCGTGGCCGGCATTTTTGCCAGCGACGAATTTGTCCGGGGCCAGGAGTTCCGGGGCTTTACCGTAAAAAAATATGCGGAAATCCAAAAAGAATTGGGAGATTTTATTATTCTCATCGCTTTTGCCAGCGAGCGCCCGGAGATTCTGGAGCGGTTTTTCCACCTGGCCCAGCTCCACGAAACCTATGCGCCCCATCTGCCTCTCTTGGACGAGGTTCAGCTAGTGGACGAGCAGTGGATCCGCCTGTACCATCGGGAGCTTGCCGCCGTCTACGAAAACCTGGCCGACGACCTGAGCCGGCAGGTGTTTCAGGACATTCTCCGCTACAAGCTGACCGGCAGCCTGAAATATTTGCAAAATGTTACCCAGCGCCGGGAGGACCTGACCACCCTGCTGCCCCTGGGGCCTGAGGAAAGCTACCTGGACCTGGGCGCCTACAACGGGGATACTCTCACCGAATTCCTGGAACTGACCAACCACCACTACCAGCATATCTACGCCGTGGAACCGGATCCCAAGAATTTCCGCAAGCTCCGGCACTATGTAGAAGAAGAGCAGCTGCGGAACTGCTCCCTGTTCCAAAAGGGCATCTGGCGCAGGGAAGGGGAACATTCCTTCCAGGCCAAGGGGGGCCGTATGTCCGCCCTGGTGTCCTACGGTACGGACGAAGTGCCCCTGACCACCATTGACGCCATCAGTGACGGCAAGCCCATTACCTACATCAAAATGGACGTGGAAGGGGCCGAAAAGGAAGCCCTGGAGGGCGGCGCTGCGACCATCGCCCGCTGCCAGCCCCAGCTGCTTTTAGCAGGCTACCACTACGAAATGGACCTGTTTGCCCTGCCGCTGAAGCTGTGGGAACTGGTGCCGGAGTACAAAATCTACCTGCGCCGCCACCCCTATGTGCCCTGCTGGGAAATCAATTTTTTTGTGACAAAATAATTTGACATTTTTTTGCCCTTGTAAGGTAAATATGCTAGAATGATAAGATAATCAGATTGCGTACACTCCAGACAAACGGACGCAGGAAAGAAGGATGGTAGAGATGCAGTACTGGAAAAAGGGACTCCTGGCCCTTCTGGTGTTGGCCCTGGGGGTCACCGCCGGGTGCGGGGAGCAGAGTTCCGGCAGTAAGGAAAAGAAAGAAGCCAAAGTAGGAATTGTACAGCTGGTGGAGCATTCCGCCCTGGACGCAGCCAATAAGGGCTTTGTGGACGGACTGGCAGCCGGCGGGTACAAAGAAGGAGAAAATCTGAAGCTGGATAAGCAGAACGCCCAGGCGGACCAATCCAACCTCCAGACCATTGCCCAGCGGTTTGTGAACGGCCATATGGACCTGATTTGCGCCATCGCCACACCCGCCGCCCAAACCGTGGCCAACGCCACCCGGGACATTCCCATTGTGGGCACCGCCATTACCGACTACAAGTCGGCCAAACTGGTGAAGGACCCGGAAAAGCCCGGTACCAATGTGACCGGCACCACCGATATGAACCCCATCGACAAGCAGCTGGACCTGCTGCTGCGCCTGGTGCCCCAGACCAAAACTATTGGCGTTATCTATAACTCCAGTGAAATCAACTCCCAGCTCCAGGCAGAAGAACTGAAACGCCTGGCCGCCGCCAAGAACCTTAATGTGCGGGAAGCCACCATTACCACCGTCAACGATATCCAGCAGGCCGCCCAAAGCCTGGTGGGCAATGTGGATGCCATCTACGTGCCCACGGATAACGTCATTGCCTCTGCCATGCCCGTCCTGGCCAAAATCACCAACCCGGCCAAGATTCCCGTCATCTGCGGGGAAGGGGAAGTGGTGAAGCACGGAGCCCTGGCTACCATCGGCATTGATTACTACAAGCTGGGCTACCAGACCGGGCTGATGGCCGCCAAAATCCTGAAAGGCGAAGCTAAGCCCCAGACCATGCCCATTGAAAAGCAGCAGGACATGAAGGTCACTGTCAACGAAACCGAAGCCAAAATTCTGGGAATCACCTTCCCGGAAGACTTGCTGAAAAATGCAGAAATCGTAAAATAAGCTTCACAGCAGTTGTTTGACAAAGGAGGGTTATTATGAACACACGCGGAAAACTCTGGATTGCAGCCCTTTTGGCAGCCCTGGCCATTGGTGCGGCCGGCTGCGGCGGCAGCGATACTGCCTCCCAAAATCAGAAGGACAAGGTCTATAACGTAGGCATCCTCCAGCTGGTGGAACACCCCGCCCTGGACGCCGCCAATAAAGGGTTTGTGGACGGCCTGGCCGCCAAGGGCTTTGTGGAAGGCAAGAACGTAAAGTTCGACCGCCAGAACGCCCAAGGGGACCAATCCAACCTTCAGACCATTGCCCAGCGCTTTGTGGCCAACAAAGATGATCTGGTCTGTGCCATTGCCACCCCGGCTGCCCAGACCATGGCCAATGCCACCAAGACCATTCCCATTGTAGGCACCGCCATTACCGACTATAAGGCCGCCAAGCTGGTGCAGGACCCCAGCAAACCCGGCACCAACGTAACCGGCACCACCGATATGAACCCGGTGGAAGCCCAGATTGACCTGTTGGTACAGATTATGCCCAAAGCCAAGACCCTGGGCTTTATCTACAGCTCCAGCGAAGTCAATTCCCAGATTCAGGTGGACCTGGCCAAAAAGGCTGCCGCAGCCAGAGGGCTGAAGACCGTGGAAGCTACGGTTTCCAACGTCAATGACATCCAGCAGGCCGCCCAAAGCCTGGTGGGAAAAGTAGACGCCATCTACGTGCCTACGGACAACGTGCTGGCCTCCGCCATGGCCAACCTGGTGAAAATCACCGACGAAGCCAAGATTCCCGTATTCTGCGGGGAAGGCGGCATGACCAAGGCCGGCGGCGTAGCCACCCTGGGCATTGACTACTACAAACTGGGTTACCAGACCGGGGAAATGGCCGCGGCCATTCTCAAAGGGGAATCCAAACCGGAAAATATGGCCATCCAGAGCCAGCAGACCTTTACGGTGCTGATCAATGATGCCCAAGTGAAAAAATTAGGACTGACCATTCCTGATGCCATCAAAAAGGAAGCCGAAGGAGCTAAATAATCCATGATTGATATCTTATTGCCAACGATTGCCCAGGGCCTGTTGTGGTCCCTTTTGGCCCTGGGTGTCTATATTACCTTCCGGGTACTGGACGTGGCCGACATGACCGTGGAAGGGTCCTTTCCCCTGGGGGCGGCAGTTGCCGTTACCCTGATGGTGAAGGGTACGAACCCCATTTTGGCCATCTTTGCCGCTGCCTTAGCCGGCGGCCTGGCCGGCCTGATCACCGGCTTTCTGCACACCAAACTGAAGATTCCGGCGCTCTTGGCCGGGATTCTCACCATGATTGCCCTGTACTCCGTGAACCTGAGGGTTATGGGCAAGGCCAACGTTTCCCTTTTGGGACAGGACACCGCCTTTTCCGTGGTCCAGGACCTTTTGGGCAGCTCGTATTCCAACGCCATTCTCATTATGGGCGTTATCATCTGCCTGTTCTTCTCCGTGCTGATCTACTGGTTCTTTGGTACGGAAATCGGTGCCGCCATCCGGGCTACCGGCTTCAATCCCCAGATGATCCGGGCCCAGGGCGTGGACACCGACCTGATGCTGAACCTGGGCCTGCTCCTGAGCAACGCCCTGGTAGCTGTAGCCGGCTCCCTGGTAGCCCAAAGCAACGGTTTTGCCGACGTGGGCATGGGGGTAGGCACCATCGTTATCGGCCTGGCCTCCGTGATTATCGGCGAAGTCCTCTTTGGGACCCGGAGCTTTAAGAACTCCCTGATTTCCGTTATCCTGGGCTCCATTGTGTACCGGCTGGTTATCGCCCTTGTGCTCCAGCTGGGCATGCCCCCCAACGACCTGAAGCTGTTTACGGCAGTGCTGGTAGCCCTGGCACTCTCCCTGCCCATGTTCAAGGGTAAACTGCTGGGAAGAAAGGTGGGCCAATAATGCTTGATATCAAACACTTATCCAAGACATTTTTCCCGGGCACGGTCAACGAAAAACGGGCCCTGTACGATGTGAACCTCCATATGGAACCCGGTGACTTCATCACCATCATCGGGGGCAACGGGGCCGGCAAATCCACGCTGCTGAACTCCATTGCCGGCGTCTTCCCGGTGGATACCGGGGAAATCCTCATTGACGGCGTGGACGTTACCAAGACCCCGGAACACAAACGGGCCCGCTATATCGGCCGGGTGTTCCAGGACCCCATGATGGGTACTGCCGCCGGCATGATGATTGAAGAAAACCTGGCCATTGCCTCCAGACGGGGCAAGACCCCTGGCCTTGCCTGGGCCCTGAAGGACTCCGACCGGGAACGCTTCAGAACCCTGCTGAAGGAACTGGACCTGGGGCTGGAAAACCGTTTGACCAGCCGGGTGGGCCTGCTTTCCGGCGGCCAGCGCCAGGCCCTGACCCTGCTTATGGCAGCCATGAACAAGCCCCGGATTCTGCTCCTGGACGAGCACACCGCCGCCCTGGACCCCAAAACCGCAGAAAAGGTACTCCAGCTCACCGACAAGGTGATTGCCCGGGACCACCTGACTTCCCTGATGATTACCCACAACATGAAGGATGCCCTGCGCTTTGGCAACCGCCTGATCATGATGAACGCCGGCCACATTGTGGTGGATATTGGCGCTGAAGAAAAATCCAAGCTGACCATTCCAGACCTGCTGGCCCTGTTTGAAAAGGCCGCCGGCACCGAACTGGATAATGACCGGATGATGCTGGGTTAACCAAAATAAATACTGCACCGTTTCTCAAGGGAGAAGCTGTGCAGTATTTTTTTGCAAACAGTCCGGAAAAACAGCGTATAATAAATGGCATAGGGAAGAAAAGAGACCTATAAAATTGTAAATACTGTTACAGTTAGGAATAGAAAGCAAAACCTGCTGCCTGCAGCACGGTGCAAAGGAGGAATTTGCCATGTCGAAAACCTGTCCGATTACCATCAGCTCCTGGACTCTGGGAGACAAATGCAGCTTTCAGGAACGGGTCAGCGCCGCCAAAGCCGCTGGCTACGAAGGGCTTGGCCTGCGGGCCGAAACCTACGCCGACGCCCTGGCCGAGGGGCTCCAGGACCAGGACCTGCTGACCATCCTGGACCAATACGATATGCGGGTCACCGAGGTGGAGTACATTACCCAGTGGGCCGATGAAAATCGCTCCTACGAGCAGAAATACAAGGAACAGGTATGTTTCCATATGTGCGACCTGTTTGGCGTCCAGTACATCAATTGCGGCCTGCTGGAGACCTATCCCCTGGACCATACTGCCCAGAAACTGAAAGAACTCTGCCGCCGGGCCGGCAAGCGCCGTATTGCCCTGGAGCCCATGCCCTACAGCGGGGTGCCCACGCTGGCGGCTGCCTGGGAAATTGTCCAGGCCAGCGGCTGCAGCAACGCCGGTCTGCTGCTGGATCTGTGGCATTGGGTCAGGGCCCAGCAGCCTCTGGACGGCAGGCTGCTGGAGGAGATTCCGGCAGACCGTATTGTTTCCCTGCAAATTGACGACGTGCTACCCCGGCCCTATGCCTCCAGCGTCCTCCGGGACGAATCCATGCACGACCGGCTGGCCCCCGGCACCGGCTGCGGCCGGACCGCGGACTTTGTGCAAATGTTCCGGGCGAAAGGCGTTCAGCCTGCGGTGCTGGGGGTGGAGGTCATCAGCGATGCCCTTTTGCAGGAAGGAGTTCCTGCCGCTGCCCAGTACACCTATGCCTGCACCCGGAAGGTACTGGAACAAGCCTGGCCCCAGCTGCTGGAGAAATAGGTCCGCAGCTGCCTAAAGGCATCAGAAACCTACGAAAATACACTTTTTGGCCAAAATCAGGGCCGCCCCGGAAGGGCCGGCTTTATGGTAAATTGCCTGCAAATCTGATAGAATAAAATGGACTATCTAGAAGAATCGAGGAAATTATGACAGAGCTTTTAGCATCCCTTAACGAACAACAAGCCAAGGCCGTAGAGCAAACCAACGGCCCCATTTTGATACTCGCCGGTGCAGGCAGCGGCAAAACCAAAGTACTTACCACGAAAATCGCCTATTTGCTGGAAAAAGGCGTCAAACCCTACAGCATCCTGGCCATTACCTTTACCAACAAGGCCGCCAAGGAAATGCGGCAGCGGGTAGATGCCCTGGTGGGACCAGCCGCCAAGGACGTGTGGCTGTACACCTTCCACGGCTTCTGCAACCAGCTGCTGCGCCGGGACATCCAGCACCTGCCCGGAGGCAGCTATACCTCGGACTTTTCCATCTACGACACCACGGACTGCAAGAACGTGCTGAAGGAAGTCCTGAAGGCCATGAACCTGGACGAAAAGTTCTACCCCCTGCCGGCGGTGCTTTCGGCCATTTCCAACGCCAAAAACGCCCATATGGGACCGGACCAGGTGGAACGCACTGCCCAGGATTACCACCAGAAAAAGCTGGCAGAAATCTACCGGCTGTATATGCAGCGCATGAAGCAGAGCAACGCTGTGGACTTTGACGACCTGCTGCTGCTGGCCGTGGACCTGCTCCAGAACAACCCGGAAGTTCGCCAGAAATACCAGCAGAAATTCCATTACGTACTGATCGACGAATACCAGGACACCAACCATGTCCAGTACCTGCTGGCCAAGCTCCTCAGCGCCCCGGAAAACAACTTGTGCGCCGTGGGGGATATTGACCAGAGCATCTACGGCTGGCGGGGTGCGGATATCGCCAACATCCTGGACTTTGAAAAGGATTATCCCAAGGCCCAGGTGTATAAATTGGAACAGAACTACCGTTCCACCCAGGTGATTTTGGACGCAGCCAACGGGGTCATCAAAAACAACTCCGCCCGGCGGCCCAAGAACCTGTGGACGGCCAACGGCAACGGCAGCCCCATTGCCTACTACGAAGCCCGGGACGACCGGGAAGAAGCCCAGTTTGTGGTGGGCCAGATCCAGCGGCTCCAAAAAGAAGGGGTCAAGCTGGGGAATATGGCCATTTTGTACCGGACCAACGTACAGTCCCGGATGTTCGAAGAAAACCTGATCCACGTGGGGATTCCCTACGTGATGGTAGGGAGCTTAAAGTTCTACGACCGGAAAGAGGTCAAGGATACCCTGGCCTACCTGCGCCTTTTGGGCAACCGTCGGGACCTTCAGGCCCTGGCCCGGGTCATCAACGAACCCAAACGGGGCATTGGGGCCGCCAGCGTGACCAAGCTTCAGGGGCTTTTGACCGCCTCTGGAATGCCCCTGCCGGACCTGCTGAAGATTCCGGAGGTCCAGACCACCCTGGGCCGCTCCTGCGGGAAAATCCAGGCCTTCAGTGACATGATGGACGACCTGGCCACCATACGGGACCAGGTGCCCCTGAAAGAACTGATTACCCAGCTGCTGGAAAAAAGCGGCTATCTGGAAGCCCTCCGGAAGGAAAATTCCGACCAGGCCAAGAGCCGGCTGGAAAACCTCAGCGAATTTGTCCGGATTGCCGATGAATTTACCAAGGACGGGGACGAAGAAGAAAATAAGACCCTGGAAGACTTCCTGAACCATGTGGCCCTGGTGTCGGATATTGACGATGCCAAGCTGACCCAGGATTCTGTGACCCTGATGACCCTTCATGCGGCTAAGGGCCTGGAATTTCCCGTGGTGTTCATTGGCGGCATGGAAGACGGCCTGTTTCCCAGCCAGCGGTCCCTGGAAGACGAGGACAAGCTGGAAGAAGAACGGCGGCTGTGCTATGTGGGCATCACCCGGGCCAAAAAGCAGCTGTTCCTTTCCAGCTGCCGGAGCCGGATGGTGTACGGCCGGATTGTCATGTACCCGCCCTCCCGGTTCCTCCAGGAGATTCCCCGGAACCTTATGGAGAACGTCAAGGCGCGGCCGCAGGCCTACTTCCCCCATACCTACCACAGCAGCAGTCCTGCTGCCCCCGGCACCAGTTCGGGCCTCAGGGGCATTGCCCGGCACCGGACCGGCAGCGTGCTCCAGACTCCGGCAGGTCACGGCGGCTTTGTACCGGAAGGCGGGGCCGTACCCACCTTTGCTCTCGGGGACAAGGCCCGGCATAAGAAGTTTGGCACCGGCACCGTGATTTCCGCCGTCCCCGATGCAGGCGGCCAGGTGGTCAAGGTGGCGTTTCCTGGGGCTGGGGTAAAGACCCTGGCTACCAAATATCGAATCCTGGAAAAAATCTAGGCTGGTTACAACCAAAGAAAAGAGGGTAACTCCATGAGCGAGTTGACAAAAGAACAGGCTGCAGCCAAAGTGCTGGCCCTGCGGCAGGAGCTGCAGAAAAATTCTTATCTATATTATGTGCAGGACATGCCCACCATTACGGACGCAGAGTACGACGGTATGATGCGCCAGCTCCGGGAACTGGAAGCCCAGTACCCGGAACTGGTGACCCCGGATTCTCCCACCCAGAAGGTAGGGGGACGGGTGAAAAACGGTTTTACGGAAGTAAAGCACATTACGCCCCTGCTGAGCCTGGCCAACGCCTTTTCCCCGGAAGAAATGGAGGAGTTTGACCGGAGGGTCCACGAAGGCCTGCCCAAGGACGCAGTGGTGGAATACGTGGTGGAGCCCAAGATTGACGGACTGGCCTGCAGCATCATCTACGAAAACGGTCGGTTTGTCCGGGCTGCTACCCGGGGTGATGGGGTCACCGGCGAAAACGTGACCGAAAACGTCCGGACCATTGAGAACGTGCCCAAACAGCTAAAACCCATTCCCGGCAAGGAAATTCCGGAACTCCTGGACGTCCGGGGCGAAGTGTATATGCCCCGCCATGCCTTCCTGGTGCTCAACGAGGAGCGGCTGGAAAACGGGGAGCGGGAATTTGCCAATCCCCGGAACGCCGCCGCCGGTTCCCTGCGCCAGCTGGACCCCAAGGTAACCGCCAAACGGTCCCTGGCCTTTTTTGCCTACGGCGTAGGCACCGGCGCCCTGCCCACCCACAATGAATCCATGGATATGCTCCAGCAGTACGGCTTTACCACCACGGAAGGCCGCACCAAGGTGGATACCATCCAACAGGCCAACGAGCTGATCAAGGCCCACGGCGCCAGACGGGCCAGCTTGGGCTACGACACCGACGGGGTGGTGGTAAAGGTCAACGCCGTGTGGCAGCAGAATATTCTGGGCGCCACCGGCAAGGACCCCCGTTGGGCCATGGCCTACAAGTTTCCCCCGGAACAGGCGGAAACCACCCTCCGGGATATCGTCATCCAGGTGGGCCGCACCGGCGTGCTGACCCCTACGGCGGTACTGGACCCGGTACGGCTGTCCGGCAGCACCATCAGCCGGGCCACCCTGCATAACGAAGATTTCATCAAAGAAAAAGATATCCGCATCGGCGACCGGGTAATCATCAACAAAGCCGCAGAAATTATTCCGGAAGTGCTGAAAGTGGTAACGGAAAAACGCACCGGGGAGGAAAAGGAATTTGTCATGCCTGCCACCTGCCCGGAATGCGGCTGGCCCACCAAGCGGGAAAACGACGAGGCCGCCGTGCGCTGCACCAATCCCCATTGCCCGGCGCTGAGACGGGAAGGGCTGATCCACTTTACCAGCAGGGATGCCATGGATATTGACGGCTGCGGCCCCTCCGTGCTGAATCAGCTCCAGGCAGCAGGTCTGGTGAAGGACCCCAGTGACCTGTACCTGCTTACTGCAGAGCAGCTGGTGGAACTGGACCGGATGGGGCAGAAATCCGCCGACAACCTGGTTCAGGCCATTGCTGCCAGCAAGGAGCAGAGCCTGGATAAGCTGCTGTTTGCCCTGGGCATCCGCCACGTAGGTGCCAAAGTAGCTCGGACCCTGGCCCTCCACTATAAGACCCTGGACGCCCTGAAGGCAGCCCGGCAGGAAGACCTGTCCGCCATTCCCGACGTAGGCCCCAAGATTGCCGAAAGCGTGGTTACCTATTTTGGGGACCCGGCCAATTTGGACCTGTTGGAACGGCTGAAGGAACTGGGGCTCAATATGACCATGACCTCCGGCCCTGCTGCCAACGAAAACCATCCCTTCTACGGGAAAACCATGGTCTTTACCGGCACCCTGCCCACCCTGGACCGGGCCACCGCCCAGACCATGGCCCAGGACGTAGGCGCCAAGGTAACCAGCTCCGTCAGCAAAAAGACGGACTTTGTGGTAGCCGGCGCCGACCCTGGCAGCAAATATACCAAGGCCCAGACCCTGGGCGTACGGATTTTGGACGAAGCAGAGTTCCTGTCCCTGCTCCGCAGTGAGTAAGGGCGCCGCCCTGGCCAAGAAAAACAAAAATGACTTGGGAGCGCCTTTCCGTTCCCAAGCCATTCCTTTTTGCCGAAAAACCGGGCAGCCCCGGTCACCTATGCTATAATAGACATTGTATTCTAAACAACGAGGTGCGTAATGGAATTCTTTATCTTTATCCTGATTCTTTCCCTGATTTCCTTTTCCGTAGCCTTTCTGGCCTACGGCTTCTGCCTGCGCTTTTTCGGTGCCCAGGGCACCAGAGCCAAGGTGGCCCAGATTATTATTACGCCTGTAGCAGTGGTGCTGTGGGATTTCCTGGTGATTACCCGGAACGATATTTCCCGGGCCATTTTGGGAGCGCTCCCGGTGATTGCCGTCATCTGCCTGGTGGTGTACTCCAAGCTGAACAACAGCGATGAACCGGAACCCCTGGAACTGGCTCCCAGAAAGACCAGCGTGAAATCCATGCGGGCCGCAGAGAAACGGCGGCAGAGAGCCCAGCGGCAGGAAGCTGCCCACCGGGGCAAAACGGAAGAACACAAATAAGAAATAAGCAGGAAACAGCAAAAAATGCAGTCCTCAGGCAAATTGCCCCAGGGACTGCATTTTTGTTGTTTAGCTTACTCCAGTGGCCCGCACTGGCCCCTTGGCCGCCTGCCGATTAAACTTCTTTGGCCTCCTCAGGGGGCAGGGGATGCTGGGCCTGCTCCAGCTTTTCCTGGTACCGGTTCAGAATATCCTTGAGGGTAATGGCCGCCATTTCCCCTTCCGCCTTTTCCTGGACCCGGTCAAAATAATCCTGCAGGGCGTTCTGCACGTGAACCCCCACGCCGCAGTCCGGGTTGGTATGGGTATCCAGGTGGAGCAGGGGCTTGTGGCCCTCCACCGCCCGGTAGACGTGGAGCAGGGTAATCTCCTCCGGCGCCTTGGCCAGTTCCGGCCGGGGATGCCCCGTTACGCTGCGCAGGAGTCCCGCCTGGCGCAGGGTGGACATCAGCTGCCGCACATAGCTGGAGTTGGTTTTTACGCTTTGGGCAATCCGGTCGCTGGTGAGAATCATATCCGGATTCAAATATATAAAACAAAGAATGTGGACAGCATCGCTGACCTTGGTAGAATATTTCATGTTTGCTCCTCCTTGCTGACGAAAATATTATAACAGCATATTGACATTCCTTCAAGTCGGTGTTACACTAATTTTGCTGATAAAAATAAATAGACAGCAAAAAGAAGGAGAACACAATGAGCTTTTATGAAGATTTGGTCATGAGAACCCAGATGAATTATAACCGGTATTATGGTGTATACGCTTCCGGCGGTACCCCCTACGCCTTGAGCGAAAATAAACCCCTTACTCCGGAAGCCGGGGCTCAGCGCCTGGTGGAAGAAATCCAGAAGGCTGATATTGTTATCGTAGGCGGCGCTTCCGGCCTGTCCGCTGCCGGTGGCGGAGATTTCTACTATGGCGATTCCCCGTCCTTCCAGGAGCACTTTGGCAAGTTCGCCAAAAAGTACGGTTTTACCGGTGCCTTTAACGGCATGATGGTTCGGTACCCCACCCGGGAAGAATTCTGGGGCTATTTGGCCACCTTCCTGTACACCACCCAGCACGCCCCTGTGCGTCAGCCCTACAAGGACCTGGACGTGCTGATCCGGGATAAAGAATTTTTTGTAGTGACCACCAACCAGGATACCCAGTTCATCAAACTGTATCCCGAAAGCAAGGTAGCCGAAATCCAGGGGGACCATCGGTTCTTCCAGTGTGCCCAGCCCTGCTGTGACGATACCTGGGATTCCTTAAAGCCCGTGGCTGAAATGGTGAAGGCCATGGGGGACGACACCAAGATTCCCAAAGAAATGATTCCCCGCTGTCCTCACTGCGGCGGCGAAGCCTTCCCCTGGGTCCGGGGCTACGGCAACTATCTCCAGGGTAAAAAATACCAGGAAGAATACGCAAAGATTTCCCAATACGTCCAGGACCATTACAACGACAAGGTGCTGCTTTTGGAACTGGGAGTAGGCCGCATGACCCCCATGTTCATCCAGGAGCCCTTCTGGAACCTGACCCTGTCCATGCCCCAGGCCCGGTACGTAGGCATCAAC
Organism: Acidaminococcus sp. AM05-11; assembly: GCF_003472805.1. NCBI lineage: Bacteria > Bacillati > Bacillota > Negativicutes > Acidaminococcales > Acidaminococcaceae > Acidaminococcus > Acidaminococcus sp. AM05-11. Next base: position 40,876 of record NZ_QRMX01000012.1, read on the forward strand.
GACAAATACGCCTTCCTGCCCAAGGAATTGGAAGAACGGGGCGTAGTCATCCAAGGGGACCTGGGGAAAATCCTTACCCTGGCCGCCCAAGACAAACAGGAAGAAGGGAAATAAGATGACAGAATTCCAAGCAGCAGCAAGCAAACTCCGGGAAGCGGACGCCGTTCTCATCGGCGCCAGCAACGGCCTTTCCATTACCGAGGGTCTGCACCTTTTTGCAGCAAATCAGGCCTTTCGGGACCTGTGCGGGGACTTTCAGGACAAATACGGCATTAGCTGCCTGCTCCAGGGCATGGGTGCCCAGTGGCCGGAAGAAGAAGTGAAATGGGCCTACTGGAGCCGGCTGGTCCAGCACTATTGCCGGGAGTATAAAAAAACGCCGGTGATGGAAACCCTCCAGGCCCTGGTAGGGCAGAAGGATTATTTCATTGTCACCTCCAACGGGGAATGCCATTTTGAAAAAAGCGGCTTTGACCCCAAACGGATTTTTGAAGTAGAAGGAACCTGGCTGGACCTTCAGTGTGCCCGGGCCTGCCACAATACCCTGTATCCTTGGGAAGACCTGGCAGGAAAAATGGCTGCAGCCGAAACAGGCGGACGGATTCCCACAGAACTGGTGCCCCATTGTCCCCGCTGCGGCGGCCCCATGGAAGTACACTTGGCTATGGACAGCAGTTTCCTGCCCAACACCCAGGGGGAAGAAGCCCTGAAGCAATTTCTCCAAAACTGGATTGGCAAAAAGAAGGTCATTTTGGAACTGGGCATCGGACCCCGGAACCAGCTGATCAAGGCACCCCTGATGCAGCTGGCGGCCTTGGACCCCTCCATTACGTATATCACCATCAACAAGGGTCAGCTGTACATCCCCCAGGAAATTGCCAGCCAGGCCTATGGTTTTGACGGCCTGTTGGAGCCCGTTTTGCAGGAACTGTTACAAGCTTGACAGAAAAATAAATACAAGTTTAGCAGGAAATTCACCCCCTGATAGAGAATAATACTTATAAAGCAAAGTAGGACAACTCTATTTGGGGGTGAGATTTATGTTGAACAAAATTTTGGTGCCGGTGGATGGTTCTGAAACCGCTTGGCGGGCTCTGGCGGAGGCCAAGGATTTGGCCGTAAAGTTCGGCGCTTCCCTGGTGGTGGTGAACGTGGTGCAGATGTACAGCAGCATGTCCATTCCGGTAGTGCCGCTGGATCAGGAAACCTTCCGGGACGGCAACAAGGCCCTGCGGGAAATTGGGGAAAAAATACTGGCAGATGCCAAAGAAAAGCTGACCGGCTTTATTGGGCCGGTGGAGTATGTACAAGACGTGGGCCATCCGTCCCGCCGGATTTTGGCCGTCTGCGAAGACCAACAGTGTGATGCGATTGTCATCGGCTGCCGGGGCCTCAGCGGCATTGAAGAATTTTTCCTGGGCAGTGTCAGCAGCAAGGTACTGGAATATTCCAAGGTTCCTGTGCTGGTTGTGAAATGATGAGGGAGAAGGAGGCAGTCCTATGTTTACGAAAATTTGTGTGCCGGTAGATGGCTCTGAAGGTGCCTGGAAGGCTTTGGCCGCCGCCAAAACCCTGGGGGAAAAATACGGCAGTGAACTGCTGGTGCTGACCATTTCCGGTCCCTACAGCTCCCTGATTATGATGCAGGTTGCCGTCAATGAACAGACCATTACCCGGACGAAGGAAGAACTGAAGAAAGCCCGGGATACCATTCTGGGCCAAGCGGAAGAGCGGCTTGCCGGCTATTCCGGCAACGTGGAATATGTGGAGACCATGGGGAACCCTGCCCAGACCATTATGAAACGGGCGGAAGAAGCTGGCTGCGATGCCATTGTCATGGGCAGCCGGGGTCTCAGCGGCGTAGAAGAATTCCTGTTGGGCAGCGTCAGTGAAAAAGTGGCCCAGTACGCCAAAGTCCCCGTATTCATCATCAAATAGACCGGCCTGGCCGGCAGTTCCCTGGAGAAATTTCCCCCGGGGAACTTTTTCATAGTTGTTACGAATTAAATTGCTTTTTCGGGTAAATATGAAACTTTTCAGCAGGAATTTTCCTGTTTACGGTGAATAAGTGTAATAGGAAAAGAAAATGCCATAGGAATTTTGGAGGTGGGTTTTATGTTCGAGAAAATTTTGGTCCCTGTAGATGGTTCTGAAACCTCTTGGCGGGCTCTGGAAGAAGCCAAAACTTTGGCTACGGCCTTTAATGGTGAATTGGTAGTTGTCAACGTGATTCAGCCCTACAACAATTCGGCAATGCTGATTGTTCCCCTGGATCAGGCTACCATCAGCCAAGGCAACGCTGAGCTGACCAAACTGGGGAACAGCGTTCTGCAAACGGCAGAACAAAAACTGGCAGACTTCAAGGGCAAAAAGGAATTGACCCTGGAAGTGGGCCATCCGTCCGAACGGATTCTGGCGGTCTGCAAGGATAAGAAATGCACGGCTATCGTTATCGGCAGCCGGGGCCTGAGCGGCATTGCCGAGTTCTTCCTGGGCAGCGTCAGCAGCAAGGTATCCCAGTATGCAGATGTACCGGTTCTGATTGTAAAATAAAACAGCAGAACCCTGAAGGAGGGTGAGTGTATGATTAACAAAATTATGGTTCCCGTTGATGGTTCCCAGATTGCCCTGCGGGCTCTGACCTTTGCCATTGATATTGCCAAGAAATTCAACTCTGAGATTATCGTTTTGAATATCGATATTCCCTATGACCTGAGCAGAATTAAACCCCCTCGTAAAGATAAAGACGGCCATGTGATTGTGGACGAATTCAAGGAACCTACTCCTTTGGAAAGTGCCCAGACAGAGGCTGCCAAAGAAAAATACGAAAAGATTTCCTTTAGAAGATTGGTGGACATTGACCCGGCAGAACGGATCTGTGCAGAAGCAGAACGGGAAGATGTGGACCTGATTGTCATGGGCAACCGTGGCATGGGTGTGCTGGCCGGGTTCTTCCTGGGCAGCGTCAGCACCAAGGTGTCCCAGAGCGCCCAGTGCCCTGTTACCATCGTGAAATAGTGCGAAAAAGGGCCTGGGTGGACGCTAGGTACACCTGGGCCCATTCCAGTTAGGGCGCAGGCCCGGAGCTGGAAGGTTTCAGGAGGGGCCTGGAACCGCATTGAGGGGAGGAAAAGACTATGCTGCAAAATATTTTGGTGCCCATTGACGGCTCCGAGAATGCTTGGAAAGCCTTGGAGGCGGCCCGGGGGCTGGCAGAAAAATACCAGGGCGATTTGGTGGTATTGACGGTTCCTTATGGGAAATCCGGCATGATGCTGCTGTCCATGGACCAGGAGGTCATCAAAAATGACCGGAAAGAACTGGCCCTGATCGGCAACGCCATTTTGGAAGAAGCCCAAAAACGGCTGAAGGATTTCGCCGGCAATGTGAGCTACAAGCTGAAGGCAGGCAATCCGGCCCAGACCATTCTGGACCAGGCCGAGGCAGAAAAGTGCGATACCATTGTCATCGGCAGCCGGGGGCTCAGCGGCATTAAGGAATTCTTCCTGGGCAGTGTCAGCTCCAAGGTGGCCGAATACGCCAAAATCCCTGTTTTCATTATCAAATAAAACGGCAAGCCCGCACCCAGGGTGCAGGCAGTGAGTTTCCGTAAGGGAGCTCCCAGTTTTGGAGGTGAGTCCAATGTTCGAGAAAATTTTGGTTCCCGTGGACGGTTCTGAAACCGCCTGGCGTGCTTTGGATACAGCCCGAGCAATTGCTGACAAATGCCATGGCAGCTTGGTGGTCATCCACGTGGTACAGCCGTTCAACAATTCCATCATGGGAGTTGGGCTGGACCAGCTGGTGATGAAAGAGAGCAATGAGGAGCTGGGCAAAGTAGGGACCAGCGTGCTTCAATTGGCCAGAGAGAAGTTGGAAGACTTTACCGGTGAGAAGGAATTTCTCAAGGAAGCCGGGTATCCCTACGAAGAGATCCTGAACGCAGTGGAGGACAAGAACTGTACCGCCATTGTCATCGGCAGCCGGGGCCTCAGCGGCATCAAGGAATTCTTTATGGGCAGCGTAAGCTCCAAAGTTTCCCAGTATGCCAAAGTGCCCGTACTGATCGTGAAATAAAATTGCATAAGAAAAAGGCTTGTGAGCCCCTGGTGGGTTCACAAGCCTTTTCAATTTAAGCTAAAATTTATTCCGCCTCCAGAATCTCCCGGAATAGCAGCGGAACGTTGTCCGTATCGTATTCTATCTGTTCGGACCAGATCCGGGCCTGTTCCAGCGGGTCCCCGTGGAGGGCCGCTTCCAGGAAGATATAGCCCGTACTTTGTTCTGCGTATTCGGCACCGGCATCAAAGCCATAGTCCGCCGCCCGGTCCAACTGCCGGTACAGAATGAACTGGTACAGCTTTTGGAACAGGTCGTCCGGGTAATCCTTGGCGTAGGCTGCCGCTGCGGCGCTGACCTCGTCCAGATGTTCCCGGAGCCAGAGCATTTCCTGGGTCCAGGCCTCGTCAATGGGTTCCGTAGGCAGCAGGTTGTCGATGATTTTGGCGCACTCTTCCCGGCTGGTCCGGGGCACAAAGCGCAGCAGCTCCGGAGGCACTTCTTCCCAGCCGGCTTTTGCCACCAGCTCCGGGAAGGTCAGCACTTCGTCAGAATCCTCCACCGCAAAGCGCAGAGGATTGGGCTGCTCCGCCAGCAGTTCACAGCTTTTTTCGCAGCACAGACCGGTGCCGCACAGCACATAGTCGTCCAGTTCCGTAAAGAAGCGGGGATGGACGGCACAAATGTCGCTGAGGCATTCGTCTCCCAGCTCCTTGATGACCCGGCACAGGCCATCCTGATCCAGCAGCGGGCAGAAGCCCTTTTCGTTCAAGCGGATATGCGTGACCCCGTCCTCACCGGTTTCCAGGCTGGCCCGCAGGTCGTCCCCCAGGGGGCCGGGCTGGCTGCGGTACAGGTCAGCCGTATCTTCATCGATATCAATTTCCCAGGTTTGACAGCAGGTGTGGCGGCAGCTGCCCGCCTTGCAGTGAAAATCATTGAAACCTTCTGGAATAATGGAAATCATAATTTCTCCTTATAACAATCCTTATAAAATAGAGAAGCTAGGAGCTATTATACTCCTTTTTAGCTAGGAAAGAAGCCCCTTTGACGAAAATTTTGCGAAAGTTTGACAGAACACAAAAACACCATAAAATTATTGGAATGTAAATTTCAAGTATGGTAAAATAGTAAGGAGTGCAGTAGTACTAATTCCGGCCCCGTTGGACCGGACTATAGAGTCAGAGGGGATTGTCATGATCAAAAGAGAAAAGACTGCTGAGGAAGCAGCCATTCATCCTTACAAAACCAGAAACGGCGGCGCCACGGTTACCGTGTTTGTGCCCTACGACTGCAAGAACAATTGCCCGTTCTGTGTGAATAAGGAAGAATACGCGGATACCACTGGCTTTTCGCTGGAGGCGATTTGCCAGAGTATTAAAAAGATGGATGCCCTGACACCCTATTGTGATTTTGTGTTTACCGGCGGCGAACCGCTGGCCAACTTAAAAAGTTTGCAGATCATGTTAGACCAGGTGTCAGACACCCATAAGGTGTATATCAACAGCACGCTGCCCGTATCCAAGGAGCAGACCGAGGAGGAAGTATTGGCCTTTCTGGAGCACAACCGCCAGAAGATTACCTGCCTGAATATTTCCCGCCATATGCAGCACTATGTCCAGGAATCCAATGATGCGCTCCTGGCCAAGCTGCCGGTGAAGTTCCGGATTAACTGCGTGCTCTACAAGCATTATCCGGTGGACCAATTGGTTCCCTATATGGAACGGTTCCGGAAGGTGCACGCACCCTCCATCCAGTTCCGCTTCGACTATACGGAAACCACCCCGGACAACCTGTACGACCAGGCAGGGGACAAGATTCTCCACGACCTGAAGCAGGTGGCCCAGTATACGGGCCTGGACGGCTGCCGGATGCGCTGCGGCTTCCATTTCAAGTACAAGGATTTGGAACTGGTGTACCATAAAACCCTGCCCTACAGCACCATTATCGAAACGGACAAGGAAACCGGCATCACCTATGCCATCCTGTACGATATCCTGATTAAGCAAACCGGCCGGATCGATTCCGATTGGGACGATACGGTGCTGGACGTGGACCGCTATGCCCACGTAAAATTTGAGCCCTACGACCTGCGCTGGCTGGAACGGGGCCCGGCCGTCCATACTGTGGCGGAGACCGACGAGGAAACCGAAGGCGTTTACCATTCTGAACCCTGCTCGGCCATGTAAAGCAATCACCCATTCGAAGGGAGCCAGAAACGTGGAAAAAAGAGTGTACAAAGTAGCCGTTATTGGCGGCGACGGCATTGGGCCTGAGGTCCTTGCCGAAGGTATCAAAGTGTTAAAAGGAGCTGCCCAGCTGGACGGCAATTTTAGTTTTGACTTTACCTATTTTCCCTGGGGCTGCGAATACTATCTGAAGCACGGGGAAATGCTGCCGGAAGATGGCATTGAAACCCTGAGCAAATTTGACGCCATTTATTTGGGCGCTGTGGGCTACCCCGGCGTACCCGACCATATTTCCCTGCGGGGCCTGTTAATCAAGATCCGCAAGAGCTTTGATGAATACGTGAACCTGCGTCCGGTGAAGCTGCTGAAAGGCGCTCCCTGCCCCTTAAACGGTGTGAAGCGGGAAGACATCGACATGGTGTTTGTCCGGGAAAACAGCGAAGGGGAATATGCCGGCGCCGGCAGCTGGCTGTACAAGGACACCCCCAGAGAAGTGGTGATCCAGGACAGCGTGTTCTCCCGGTTTGGCTGTGAGCGGATTATCCGTTACGCTTACGAACTGGCCCGGAAGGAACACAAGACCCTGACCAGCATCAGCAAGGGCAACGCCCTGAACTATTCCATGGTGTTCTGGGACCAGATTTTTGAAGAAGTGGGCAAGGAATACCCTGAAGTGGAAACCCATTCCTACCTGGTGGATGCCGCCAGCATGTTCATGGTGAAGGATCCCAAACGGTACCAGATTGTGGTCTGCTCCAACCTGTTCGGGGATATTCTCACCGACCTGGGGGCTGCCATTTCCGGCGGTATGGGCCTGGCCGCAGGCGCCAACCTGAACCCGGAACGGAAGTTCCCGTCCATGTTCGAACCCATCCACGGTTCCGCCCCGGACATTGCCGGCCAGGGCAAAGCCAACCCCTTGGCTTCCATCTGGTCCGCAGCCCAAATGCTGGAATTCTTCGGAGAAAAGGCCTGGAGCGACAAGCTGCTGAACATCATCGAAGAAATGCTGGTGGAGAAAAAAGTGCTGACCCCAGATCTGGGCGGCACAGCTACCACCACCCAAGTAGGGGACGAAGCCCTGCGCAAACTGTCCGAATAACCCGGGCAGCCTGAAATTGAAAAAACGGAGAACCCAACCGGAAGGCCGGGGCTCCGTTTTTTTATACCATCGTCTGCAGTATAGTAGTAGAGTAGGAAAGCGAGGAAAATGTATGAACCTGCAAGAAGCAAGACAAAAAATCGACGCTATTGACCCCCAAATCCGCAAACTTCTCATGGAGCGGCTGGACTGTTCCCTGGAAGTGGCCAAAAGCAAGCAGGCTGCCGGAGAGACCAACATCTACCGGGCGGACCGGGAACAATTCATCCTGGACAAGCTGTCTGAAGGCGTGCCCGCAGACCGGCTTCGGGAATACCTGGCCGTGGTCCGGAAGATTATGGAAACCAGCCGGATGTACCAGTACGGCCTGCTGTTCGAATGGAACCCCGAGCTGTTCCAGAAACTGGCCCAGGGCATCGAAATCAAACCCGGCGGTACCCGGGTCAAGGTCCGGCTCACCCGTCCGGACCGCCCCAACGCCATGAGCAGCATCCTGAACATGGTGGGGGATTACGGCTACAACATGCAGTACATGGAGTTAATCAGCTTCAACCCCGACAAGACCGTGACCTTTGAGCTCACTATTTTAGGGGACCTGAGCCAGACGCCCATGCAGACCCTGCTGTTCCAGCTGTCCAAGGAGAGTCAGGATTTCCAGATTCTCAAGAACGAATAGGGGGCGAGTGCCATGACCAAATCCCAAAAAGATACGTTCTGGCTGGTGGTTTCCCTGGCTGCAGGCTTCCTGGTCCGCAGCCTGCCCGCCCCGGCACCCCTTACCCAGGAAGGCCTGGCCGTACTGGGCATCTTCCTGACCTCCCTGATGATGTGGATTACCATCTCCATCGACTGGCCCAGCCTGATTACCGTGCTGCTCTTGGGCTTTCTGCCCAGCTTCGGCTTTGGGGAAACCCTGAAGGGAACCCTGGGGAATACCACCGTGGCATTCCTGCTGTTCACCTTCATGCTGGTGTACCCCCTGTCCCAGACCCACTTTGTCCGGCGCTGCACCGTCAGCTTCATCACCAACCGGGTAGCCCGGAGAGGGCCCTGGTCCTTTGTGACCTTTCTGCTGTTTGCCGTAACCTTTATGGGACTCTTTATTTCTCCTTCCGTTTTGTTCGTTGCCTTTATGCCCTTCCTGGAGGATATTTTCCAGGTGCTGGAAGTGAAGAAAGGGTCTCCCACCGGCAATATGATCATGCTGGGAACGGCCTTCTGCATCAGCCTGTCTTCCGGCATGACGGCCATTGGCCACGTATGGCCCACCATGGCCATCGGCTACTACACCGCCGCCACCGGCCGGGACGTGAACCAGTTCCAGTACATGGCCATGGGCATTCCCACCGGCATTGTACTGGTGCTGCTCCTGCTTTTGGTGTTCAAGTTTGTGTTCCGCCCGGCGGATATTGGGGAAATCAGCCCCAGTAAGGCCATGGCCCTGCGGGGCATGGTTCCCAAGGCAGACCGGAAAGAATGGATTATCCTGGGCACCATGGCCCTCACCGTTCTGCTGTGGGTGGGTCCCAGCCTGGTGAAGGGCTTTGACCCGGGCCTCTACAAAATGGTCAGCAAATGGACCACGGCCATGCCGCCCCTTTTGGGCTGCATCATTCTGTTCATTGCCCGGGACAAAGGCCAGCCCATTATGAACTTCCGGGAAGTCATGACCAAAGGCGTCCTGTGGGCCTCCATCATCATGACCGGCGCCGCCACCATGCTGGGCTCCGCCCTTACCCATAATGGTATGGGCGTCAAGGAATGGCTCAGCGGTATGCTGGCTCCCATTGCCGGCGGGCTGCCCGCCTTCGGCCTGATTCTGTTCTTCTTCGCCTGGTGCATCCTGGAAACCAACTTCTCCTCCAACATCGTGACCACCACCGTGGTCAGCGCTGTAGCCCTGTCCGTCTGCCAGGCCCTGCCGGCCGGCATCCTCAGCGTAGGCGCTGTGGTGTGCCTGATTGGGTTTGGCGCCGGCATCTGCAACATGACCCCTGCCGGCCAGTCCACCATCAACACCGTGGCCATCGGCTCCGGATGGACCACCGCCAAGGATATGTTCATCTGGGGCGGCGTTTTCGCCATTCTGGCCGTACTGACCATGACCTTTGTGGGCTACCCCATTGGAGCGCTGCTTCTGCACTAAGCCCCCACAAACTAGCGGCTAACGTACGAAAAATCGCATAAGAAAAGAGGTTCCGACTATTTCGGAACCTCTTTTTTCATAGGTGCTTACGCTTTTTTCGCCAATCTGCCCTTGGCTCTTCTGTGGAGCACAACCAGGGTCAGGGCCAATAAACCGATGCCCGTAACCAGGGTCAGATACACATTGCCGCCGGAGAACCCAGCCACCAGGTAGCTGACAAAGCAGCAGAAGGCCACCAGGCAGGCGTAGGGGATCTGGGTGCTCACGTGCTGCATATGATTGCAGCCAGCGCCGGAGCTGGACAAAATCGTGGTATCGGAAATGGGGGAGCAGTGGTCCCCGAATACGGAACCTGCCAGGGTAGCAGCCAGGGTCACCGTCATGATTTCAGGCGGGGTAGCCTGGCAGATGAAAACCACAATAGGAATGAAAATCCCGAAGGTGCCCCAGGCCGTACCAATGGAGAAGGACAGCCCCGCAGCTACCAGGAACACAATGGCCGGAATCAGCTCCGTGGGCAGCTGGCTGGTTTCCACCAGCATACCGATGTATTGCCCGGTGCCCAGGTAGTTCTGGCACAGGGAACCGATGGTCCAGGCCAGGGTCAGGATGATGTAGGCCGGCACCATGGTGTTGATGCCCGTGGTGATGTTGCTCATAAAATCCTTAAAGGAAATCAGTTTCCGGGGAACGAACTGGAAGAATGCCACCACCAGAGCCCAGAAGCCGCCCAGCACCAGGGAGGCAGAGGAATTGCAGGCGCCAATGGCTTCCTGGAAGGAAATGGGCTTATCCCAGTAGCCGCCGGTGTACAGCATGGCCAGGATGGTGAAGACAATCAGGGCCAGAATAGGAATCACCAGGTCCAGCACCGTACCCTTGGTGTTGGGTTCCGCTTCCCCTTGGGTAATCATGGTATCGATAGCCCCCAGGTTATCGTTTTCTTCCGCTTCCCACTCTGCATTGGCCATGGGACCAAATTCCAGGTTTGTAGCAGACAGGGTCACCACCATGATAATGGACAAAATGGCATACATATTATAGGGAATGGTGGCAAAGAAGGCAGAAAGCTCGTTGGAGAAGGCGCCCGTTTCGTACAGGGTGGAACCTACCGCCGCAGCCCAGCTGGATACAGGAGCAATGATGCACACCGGTGCCGCCGTGGTGTCGATGATGTAGGCCAGCTTGGCCCGGGAAACCTTGTACTTGTCGGTGACCGGCTTCATTACGGTGCCCACCGTCAGGCAGTTGAAATAGTCGTCGATGAAAATCAGTACCCCCAAAAGACTGGTGGCCAGTTCTGCCGCCCGCTTGCTTTTGATCTTCTGGGTAGCCCATTTGCCGTAGGCATAGGAACCGCCGGCCTTGGTGACCACGCACACCAGGGAGCCCAAAAGGGCCAGGAACAGGATAATGTAGAACTTGTCCATGGTTCCCACGGTTTTGGCCATGATTTCGAAAGCAATGGAACTCATGGCTACCAGCCCGCCGCCGGAAAATACCGCATAGATCAGGCCGCCGGACAAAATGCCCAGCATCAGGGAGGAAATAACTTCTTTGGTGATCAGTGCCAGGGCAATGGCAATGATGGGAGGGAATAGGGAGTAAAACCCAACGTCGATAGGTTGCATAATTGGCTCCTTTATGTGTAGTGTAGGGTTACAAGATTACGTTTTATTTTACCATATTTTGACACAGACTCAAGAAAAAGAAACGAATTTGTGAAAAAACTTATAATAAGCCCTTTTTCTGTGTACGGGAAGGAAGTTTTTGGATATAATAGAGCATATATGCAGCAATATGGAAATTATGGCAGCAATGCCTGCCTGAATAAGGGTGGAATTATGGTGAAATATATGGGGGAAACAAATGTCATGGAGAATAGTGAGGTAAACGGAATCCCTTCAGCTGTTGAGAAGGAACTTACCCTATTGTCCTTTTTAAAGAGCTTTAGCGAAATCAAAGAAAAAGTGATTACCCAGATTGGCCAGCAGGTCTGGTCCCTATTTTACCGAGATATTCCCTGGGATCAGGAATATCTGCGGCCTTACTACGCAGATGAGGAAGATGCGCCAGAAAGCGATGAGGGGGATTTGATCCTGCTGTCCCTGCAGCGGCCCAAGCGGCCCAACTGTCCTGCACCGTCTAAGCAATTGGAAGCTTGGCTGCAGCCGGGGTGGGACAATTATCGCCTTGAACAACCAGAACATTATGCGTACTTTAGTCAAGGCAAATGGTTTACGCAAGCTGATTATGACAAGCTCCAGGAAAGTATTCAGTCCCACATGCAGGGAGAAGGCTTGAAGGCAGCAGAGAATCAGGCTATGCCAGAAGCCTTTGATCAAGATAGCCAAAGAATAAAGGACTACAAAAAATGGCTTACAGAACGGCTGGCCTGGCGGAGCCGAATGCTGGAAATTATCCGGCTGGATAATTTCTTTGGCAAACTCTATACCCTGTATATCAATCTGCGGCAGCAGGACAATTTGGAACTGATGCTGGGCAATGGCCAACTGCGAATTTATGATTCTGAGAGTGGTCAACTGCTGACAGATCATCCGATTTTGTTAAAAAAGCTTAAAATTCATTTTGACTCTGAACACTATCGCATCTTGATTACCAGCGGAGACGATCCTTCCGAATTGTACAGTAGAATGCTGCTGGATGTACCGGCTATTGACCGGGTTGAACTTGTCAAACAACAGCAGCTCTTGCACCAGCATAACTGGCATCCTTTGGACCGGTCTGCAGCTTACACTTTTTTGAAGACGTTGGTACAGGCCTTGGGTCCCAAATCCCAATTCTTGGAAGAGCAGGAGGCATTTCCTGCCTACACTCCTGGGGGAAATCTGGCCTTTTTAAAAATGGCCCCAACGCTTTTCGTGCGGAACAAGGTCAGCGGCTTGGGCAATTTCATTGAAGGCGCCAAAGCACATATTGCAGAGTATCCCCAGGAAGAAACACCTCTGCTGTTTTTTACCGGGGATAAGTTGTCACTGCCTGTTTCTGCGGAAGAAGATTTAGAACAGCTGCCCCTGGAGAAGCGCCTGGCTTTGGCTAGCGGTGAAGACCCCGAAATTCTTTTGGCTAAACCAGCCAACAAGGAACAAATTCAAATAGCCCAGAAATTGGAAAAAATGGACGCGGTGGTAGTTCAAGGCCCTCCAGGTACCGGGAAAACTCATACCATTGCCAATTTGATGGGGCATTATCTGGCCCAGGGAAAAACCGTGCTGGTCACCAGTTATACCTCTAAAGCCCTGCGGGTCTTAAAAGCCAAGCTGCCGGAATCGGTGCAGGATCTTTGTGTGGCAGCACTTCCCGATGCTGCCGATGAACGCACCCGGGCGGTACAGGGAATCATGAGCCACGTAAACCAAGCTTCTCCTGCTGTGCTGAAGTCGCAAATCAAGAAAAAGGAAAAAGCCAGAAATGATTTGATAGTCCATCTGGAAAACGTGCGGGGACGTGTCTATAGACTGCGGAACCAGGAAATTGCCAGCTATATCTATGATGGGCAAAGTTATTCTTTAGCACAAATAGCCCAATGGGTACAGGAGAGGGCAGCAACCCTCCAGGATATTCTCCCAGGGAAAATTATTGCCCCTGAGGGAGCAGCTTTTGCGGCGCTGCCATTGAGTCCAGAGGAACTGCAGGAGCTATATGCTACGAACCAAAGCCTATCTCCTGAAGATGAGAAAAATATGCTTCAGCTGCCCGAGCTGGAACTTCTTCCTCAACCAGAGCTGTTGAGAAAGAAAGAGAAAATTTGGCAGGAACTGGAGCAGGAAGTTCACCAGTTGGGAGCTTCCTGTGAAGTGCTGGATGGCACCCTGGTACTGCGCAAGGGGCCCCATTTGCTGCATATGACAGTGCAGCAAACTGTCCCTGGCGCAATGCTTGAAAACTACAGAAGTCAAATGGAAAGATTGGAACCCCGGCATTTTACCATGATTTTGGACAGTCTGATTCCTGGGAAAAAACAGCAGTGGGAGAATTTGTGCCAGCAAATTGAGACAGTTTATAACTATGCGTCCGAAATTGCAGCCAGTCAGTTGGGGAAAAACATTGGCTTTATTGAAAATACAGATTTGGCGCAAGCAGAGGAAGCGTTAAAGGTAGTAAGGGAGAATGGGCTGGCCAAGCCTAAGACCGGCTTTATGGCAAAACTGAAATCTTTGGCCGGCAAAGAAAATCCCTATTACAAGCTGGTCAAGGATACCGTGCTGGTCAACGGGCAGGTGCCGGAGACGGATGAAGACCTTTTGGCTGCAGAACAAGCTGCTCACCTTAAAAAGCTCCGGACAACCTGCGGCGTAGTTTGGGATGCTTTACTGGGAGTATGTCCCGGTACACCTTCCTTCCAGGAACTGACGGAAAAGAGTAAGGGAGAACCAGAAACAATTGCCTACCGGATGGGAAAAGAAATTCCTTTCTATCTGGCTTGGTACGGCCAGCAGCTGGTCCCGCTGCAAAAGGCACTAACTGAAGCAGGCATTGCCAGCGCTGAGCTATTTACCTCCGATTCTTTTGAGGATACAGAAACTATTTTGCATCGCTGGGTGGAATTGGTACAGCATACCCTGCCTCATTTGTTAAGAATTCACAGCCTATTCCGTGCCAGCAAGGAAACAAGTGAAGGGGACCTGGATTCCCAAGGCAGGAACTTGCTACGGTATCGCAGCTTGAATAACGAACCGGTTCAGCAATTGGTCAAAGCTTATATCGCCAAGGATTTGGACACCTATGAGAGTATTTTTTACAAAATCAAGAAACTGCGGAGTAAAAATAAGGCACTCCAGCTGCGTTGGAAATACCTAGAGGCACTGAAGCCTGTCTGCCCTGACTGGGCGGACGCCATAGCTCGGAGAGAAGGCAGACATGGAAAAGCACAGCCGCCAGAGCACCTGACAGAGGCTTGGCAGTGGCAGCAATTCAAGCAGCTCCTTGATGCGCTGAGCCAAGACTCTCTGGAAAATTTGGAACAGCAGCATGCCCAGCTCAGCAAGGAACTGCGCAAGGCCACAGAAGAATTGGTGGCAGCCAAGGCTTGGGCGGCTTTGAGTAAACGCTTGTTTGATCAGCCTAGGATGACCCAATCACTCATTGCCTGGGATACGCTCTATAAAAAAATCGGCAAAGGTAAGGGAAAACGTGCAGGTAACCTAATACAGCAAGCCCGCAATAAAATGAAGGAATGCCAAAGTGCAGTACCAGCCTGGATTATGCCCCTTGATATGGTATACAAGAACATGGCCGTAGGCGTGAATCGCTTTGATCTTGTTATTGTGGATGAGGCCAGCCAGGCTGACATTACGGCATTACCTATTTTACTCCTGGGCAAACAAGTATTGGTGGTGGGGGATGACCGTCAGGTGAGCCCCATGGCGGTAGGGGTAAAATCGGATAAAGTAGACGCCATTCGGGGAGAATTAAAAAATTTGATTCCCCAGTGGGAAGTGTATGATGCCAAAACCTCTCTTTACGACTTGGTGAAGGTCATGTGCCAATCGTCCATGCTGCTGGAACATTTCCGTTGTGTGCCCGATATTATTGCCTACAGCAACCATCTTTGCTACCACAATAAAATTCTTCCTCTGCGGGATGCTGGAAGCTCCCAGCTGCTGCCTGCCGTAGTCAACTACTGCGTTCCTGGGAAGCGGCATGATACCAAAAAAGTCAATGAAGTGGAAGCAGAAACCATTGCGGCCTTGGTAAAGGCCATGACTACCATGCCGGAATATCGAGGCAAGACTTTTGGCGTTATTTCCTTATTGGGGACGGAACAGGGTGAATTGATTTTCCAAAAACTGCTGGAAAAACTGACGGTACAGGAAATGGAAAAACGGCAGATTGTCTGCGGGGATTCCGCCCAATTCCAAGGGGATGAACGAGATGTTATTCTACTGAGTATGGTGGACAGCAATACAGAACATAAAGGACCTTTGAAACTGACTGGAACCGATCCCAGCGATGATTACCATAGACGGTACAACGTTGCGGCAAGTCGTGCCAGAGACCAGCTATGGGTGGTGAACTCCCTGAATCCGGCTATAGATTTGAAGGATGGGGATATTCGGAAAACCCTGTTGGATTTTGCCAGTAATCCCCAAGCTTTGCGAGAAAAAGCCCAGCAGATTCAGGAAAAGGCAGAATCGCCTTTTGAAGAAGAAGTTGCCACCCGGCTTACCGCTAGGGGCTATAAGTTGGTGCAGCAGTGGCAGGCAGGTTACTACCGCATTGACATGGTAGTAGTGGATGGCAATCGAAAAATTGCCCTGGAATGTGATGGGGAGCAGTTCCATTCCGGACCGGATAAGATTATTGCTGATATGGAACGGCAGACCATTCTAGAACGTCTGGGGTGGACCTTCATCCGTCTGCGGGGCAGTGAATATTACCGGGACAAGGCTGCGGCCATTGAACGAGTAGTGGCACAGCTGAACCAGTACGGCATTCAACCCTATAGCGATGAGCCCACCCAAGCCGCAGAAACCACCGCTTTGTTAGAAGAAGTGAAACGGCGGGCAGCCCTAGTGTTAGAAGGCGAGGAACTGGAGGCGGATACGCCGGATTTTACGGAAGCCCAGGAGCCACCGGAGAAGCCGGAAACAACTTCCCCCTATAAAGCAGAAGCGGCTTCTGGGGCAGCAGTGGCTGCAGATCTCCCTGGAGGAAGAGAACCAGGAGCCACCTTTATTTGAGTTCCCGCCTGAAGAAATGGATAACCAAGCTGCGACCACGATGCAGAAAACTATTGTCCGGGAGCCAAATAAGGCGAAAACGCTGCAGTCAGCTTTAGAGAATACCCCTGTGCACAAGCAGGATGATTGGGCGAACGACGTCATTTCTGAACCAGAAACCCAAAAAGCAGAAGCTGTTCCCACCCTGCTAAAACCCGTAACGGGACCAGGAAAGTACCAGGTATCAAACAAGCGCTTTTATGCAGATTTTGCAGTAGACCAGGAAACTGGAAAACAGTGGTATAGGGTGGGCCTCCAGGCAAAGTACCAGCCGATGCCTATAACCTGGGAAGGAATGAAACAAGAAGTCCTTAAAAGAAACGGAATCATTGTGGAAAGCACAAAAACTTTTCTGTTTGTGGACCGAGACAGTTGGGAAGAATTTTTGGTAAGTGGAAAAAACTATTACGACTTTCCGTCTTTGGAGCAAAAGCCTGAGGTAAAGGCTGCTGTGGAAATGCCCAGTGTACCAAAGCAAAAAGGAGAGAAATCTACTGCACCAAAGCCCAAAGCGAAATCCGCGAAATCCAGGAAAGTGTCGATAAAGCCTGCTGCGCCCCAACAAACCGCAGGGCACAGTTTTGTAGCGACAGCTACAAGCAATAGGCAGGAGAAATTGGCAGAGAAGCCAAATACCAAGCCCGAGCAGTCAACAAATCAGGCATCTGTACCTCAAAGTGAAAATAATTTAGCTGCGCCTGTACACGGTGGAAAAAAAGGCAATGAAAAATTTTTCGTAGATCAATATAGGGATGAAGATACCCAGACAATGGTGTATCGGGTACAACTTCGCCCAACTTGCCAAATGCGGAAACAGGAAAAACAAGCCATTGCCGAACTAGCCCAACATTATTTGGGGCAGCCACAGAACCGTGACAGATGCTTTGTCTTCTCCAACGCAGAAAATCGGGATAATTTTCTACGGGAAGGCATGAAACCCTTTGGACTTCCCAATCCTGACGGGGAAGGTTTTGTTTGGGAACCAACTGGCACCCTGAAAGAGCTACCAAAAGCAAACGTAAATAACCCAACAGAAACTACTGAAGAATTGCAGAAGGACAGATATGAAAATGAACGGTTTTATGTGGACCGTTGTCTTACCAAGAAGGGGAAAATTGCTTATCGGGTGGGGTTTCAAAAAGACTATCGGGTAGATAAAAAGCTCTTTGACGAAATCTATGAACTGGCAGAGCAATATAATGGGTACTATTCCAAGTATTATATGAGCGCTTTTTTGTTTCTTACCGCTGCCAATCGTGCTGCCTTTCTAAAGGCTGGGCGGGAAAAATATGGCTTGCCTTATGAAAATCGGGAAGAACAGAATTTATCTAAGGGAAAAGTGTTCAATGCAGAAGAAATGCAGGTTTCTGATGATCAGAGGTATGGCAACAATCACTTTTATGTGGACCATTGCCTGCATACCCAAAAGAAAATCAAACTTTCCCGGGTAGGATTCCAAAAAGGGTATTACGTAGACAAGAACGTCTTCTCTGCAATGGAGAAATTAGCCAAGAAGCATTCCGGCTACTACTCCAAATTCCATATGCGGGCCTTTCTGTTCTTTCAGGATAAAGACCGGGACGCCTTTTTGGAAGAAGGACGGGCAGCCTTTGGGTTCCCCAGTGTAGGCGAGACCGAAGAACTGGTTCTGGAACCGGAAGTAGCTCAGCCGAACCAAGAACAAAGTTTGTTCTAAGAGCTTTTTTGCCAAAATCACATAATCAACAAGCCTCTGAAAAGCAAGGAAATGCTTTTCAGAGGCTGAGCTGCTTTTTCTCCCTGACGTTCCTCATGGTATAATAAGGGCAGGATAAACGGACTAGGGTTCGGCGAGGCTGGGCCTGGGCAAGGAACGCACCTTTGTTTCTGGATAGGGAGAATGGTATGGAAATACGGCATTTGGAGTATTTTATGGAAGTGGCCAGGTATTTGAATTTTACCAAGACGGCGGAGCGGACGCATATTTCTCAGCCTACGTTAAGTCGGACCATCAAGGAACTGGAGGAGGAGCTGGGGGTTCAGCTGTTTCGCCGGACCAAGCATGAGGTCAGGCTGACGGATGCGGGGGCGGCGTTTCTGCCGCTGGCCCGGGAGCAGGTGGTGGCTTTCCACAATCTGGAGGGGTTTGGCAAAGGGGATGACCAGAAGCTTTGCGGAACCATCTATATTGGTATCCCTCTGATTACGGCCAACACGGCCATCAGTGCCATTTTGGGGGATTTCAAGCAGGCTTATCCCAACATCAAGGTATCTCTCTTGGAAACGGGGCCCAAGCATATTGCAAAGCTTCTCCAGGATGGGCTTTTGGACTTTGGTATTTTCAATCCTCGGGGGAATCCGGAATTTCAGGGGGAATGGATGGAGCAGGATACCCACAGTGTGGTGCTGCCCAAGAACCATCCGCTGACACAATTGGAGCAGGTGGATTATCCGGATTTGCGCAGTGAGGCCATCATTCTTTATACGGAGGAATATGTGCTGCACGACAAGATTCTCCGGGGTTTTGCGGAGCATCACATCCAGCCCCACATTCTGTTGGAAACCATGCAGCATGATCTGATGCTGTCCATGGTGGAACACAACAATGGGGTGGCTTTTTTGCCCAGCAAGTTCTGCAGCAAGCTGAAACGGTATGGTTATGATCTGATCTTTCGGCCTTTTGCTGACTCGAATCTGACGCTGCACCTGGCCCTGAATTCCCTGAAAGCGGCCCAGAGTTCCCGGGAAGCGGCGCTGTTCCAGAAGTTCTTCCGGCAGTGGCTGGCAAACCACGGGCAAAAGGGTTGAAGGCTTAGTCAGAAATGCTTTGTATCGCTTATTCATTTTTTGGATAAGCGATATTTTTTATTGCTATTTCCTGAATTTTCCGTCCGGTGCTATAGTTGTTTTAGCGAGAGTGCACCGGTGCAAAAAAGGAAAGAGGCAAAACCATGAAGACTACATTCAGATCATTGTTGGAAAAACACGAGAAATTTATTGGCAGCTACATTACTTTTCCTGCTGATACTGCCATTGAGGTCATGAAGCAGGCTGGGGTGGATTTCGTTATCCTGGACCTGGAACATGAACAGCTGACGATGACGGAAGTCATGTCCATGATCCGTACCTGTGATGCCTGCGGAATGGCCGCTATGGTGCGGGTGCCTGGGCTGGACGAAACCAGTATCCGCAAGGCTCTGGACATGGGGGCTTCTGCCATCAAGGTGCCGGGAATTACCAATGCAGCAGAAGCAAAATTGGCTGTTGCCCTGTGCAAGTATCCGCCGGAAGGGGTGCGGGGAGCCTGTCCTTTTACCCGTAATAATGGGTACGGCGTGGACCGGGCTGGCTGCTATGCCAAAGCCAACCGGGAAGTAGCGGTTTCCGTGATTATTGAAGGGGTGGAAGGGGTTCGAAATATGGAAGAAATCATTGCCACTCCGGGCATTGATACCGTTTCCATCGGTAATATCGACTTGGCCGTTGCCCTGGGGGTTCCTGGACAAGTGTTTCATCCCAAGGTGAAACAGGCGGTTTTGGACTGCGCTGCCCTGTGTGAGCAATATGGCAAGAGCTGTTCTGCCCAGGTGCTGCAGCCCAGCGATGCCGCTGAATTCGCCAAATGCAAGGGCATTTCCCACTACCATACCGATTTTCCGCAGTATTTGCTGTACAAAGCTTACAAAGATTTGTGCGAGGGGCTGAAATCCTATTCCGTGAAAGGATAAATATATCATGAAAATCACGCTGGATTTACTGACTACAACAGGGGTTGCCGCTTTTGTCGTACTTTTAGGAAGATATATTGTTGCTAGGGTGAAAGTGTTTCGTGATTTTTGTATTCCTGCCGCAGTGGTTTCTGGACTGCTGGTAAGTATCCTGATGTGTCTGCTGAAAGTGTACGGCGGCATCAGCGTAGTGTGGACGGGCCAGCTCACTGGCTGGTCCATGAATCTGTTCTTTACGGCAGTGGGAATTGGCTTTACTGCCGAGCTGCTGCGTAAGGGCGGCAAGCTCTGTGTACAGATTGCCATTGCTTCTGTGATTCTCATTACGCTACAAAATATCGTGGGCGTGGCCATTGCCAAAATGACTGGGGTCAATCCTCTGATTGGGATTGCCTGTGGTTCGGCTGCCATGTACGGGGGTGTAGGGACTGCGGGTGCTTTTGGCCCTATTTTTGAACGGCTGGGCTGTGATGGCGCTACGGTCATTGGCGTAGCGGCCGGTACCTTTGGGATGGTGGTTGCCTCCTTGTTTGGCGGCCCCACTGCCAGATACCTGATTAAGACCCATCATTTGCAGCCACTTCCGGAAGACCAGGAGAACGTAGAAATAACCAACACAAAAGAAGTACATCCTCTGGATACCAAGAAAGTATCCACGGCGTTCTTTATGCTGCTGCTGATTGCCGGCCTGGGCGTACCCGTTTACAAAGTTTTGAAACTGATTCCCCAGGTAGAAATGCCCTACTTTGTGGGCTGCTTGTTCTCCGGCGTCATCTGCCGCAACGTAATGGAAGCCCTGAAAATTGAGATTCCAGAAAAAGAAATTTCCGTATTGGAACATATTATGCTGGATTTCTTTATTGCCTTGACGCTGATGACCATGGATATGACCAAACTGTTTGCTGTGGCAGGTCCTATGCTGCTGATTCTCATTGGTGAGGTCCTGCTGGCCTGTTTCTTTGGTACTTTTATTGCGTATTATATGTACGGGAAAAATTACAACGCAGCCGTTATGGTTGCTGGCCTGGTGGGAGTAGGGCTGGGAGCCGCTCCCAACGCCGTGGCCAACGAAAAGTCCGTAATGGATGAGTTCGGCTGGGCCAATATGGCCTGGACTATTTTCCCGGCTATGTCCATATTGATCGGCAATACCTACAATCCGCTGTACATCACGGCCATTCAAAAATTTGTTGCCGGATTGTAAGGTTTGCACAACTCCTCTTATCAACGCGAAAAGTCCGATACCTGCACAGAGGTACCGGGCTTTTCGCGTTTTGCTTTAGGATATTTTACATAACTAAAAAGGCGGTCATGGATGGGGAACCCATGACCGCAATGATAGGAGGATTATTGGAGGTCTTGCTACAAATGGTTTCTGAAATGGGGTTTCAGAAACTTTCCTACTACACTTATCGAAGATGATCGCTTGCCCGGCCGTACCTGAGTTTTTTTAGGGGGAGGTCAGTACTCCGATCAACAGGTGAAGTGCCGAAGCTTTGGGGTGGACCAGTCGTTATAGGGGGAACGGCGGATCCAGTTCCGGCACCCGAAGCCCGTTGATTATGGGGAGGGGGTACTGAGAAACTCAAGGTAACTTGCCGGAACAAACTTGGGGATAAACCGGGGAATGGCGACCCCGGTCTTTCGATATTGCCAATCTCAGGGGAAGAGATCTGCTGCGTTTCCTTGTCAGAAGGTTTCTGGAATGGTAGTGCCTTGGGGAAAGGTGCTGCCGATGGTGCAGAAACCCTGCCTGCTGCACACCTTCCGGTTTCCAGCAAGGGACGATTGGGGGATCGTCCTTGCTGGCTTTTTGTCGGGGTGTCTGCAGCAGTCCCATCGTGGAGGGATCCTGCCAAGTACCTCGCAGCTGGCAAGTCCGGTGTGGACTTGGGACCAACGATTCAAGGGAACTGTGGTCCGTCAAGTGATTCGCTGACCGGCCAGCGGATCCGAAGACAACCGCTAAATTATCTCGCCTAGTTGGATGACTCACTGGAATCATCCTGCCGTCCATCAAACGGGAATGGGGTCCAAGCTGGAACCCGGGTGTTTTAATGGACTGACTCCAGAAAGTGTACCTGGTGGGTAGCCCGCTGCTGGCCTTCTCTTTGGGGTGAGAACCCAGCGCACCGGCTGCCCGGCAGCTTCCTGGCTGGAAGAGGGCTTCACTTTTTTCTCTCTAGGAAACCCACTTCCTTACTTGTATAGTATCACCAAAGACAACAACAATCAATAATTATTATCCGAAACATAGTTATTTATTTTAACAATCATGAAAATAGGAACTATTTTGAACTAATAGTTACAAAAATTAGGAGAAAACATAAATTCTCATTTAAGAAATAGTCAATTACATAAGATAACTATATACAGTCAATAAAAAAAGTGGAAATTAGGGCAAATAGGGGCTGGCAGTCCGCAGGACTGACTGAGGAAGTTTTAATGGGGGACTGCTGTGTTAATTAAACTTCTATCGTCGCTTAGCAGTGACACTTCCTGAGCGGTTCGCTGCTAGCCAGTCATTTTCGCCTTACAATCAGAAACTTTCTCCGTCAGCCTAGCGGCTGCCACCTCCTTCACGCTTGAAGGAGGCATGCCAACCGCAGCTATCGCATGGGCCTTATTGACCAAACAGCCATTTGTAGAATTTGTCGGGCTGTTTGGATGCGGCCGCAACGCTTTACGGTCGCATCCAAATGTCAATGCCGTTTTTCAAGGACATTTGGAATATGCGACCTATGTGATAGCCGTCCGTGAGCCGAACCCGTAGGGTGAAGGAGAACGGAGCACGGCGAACCACTCAGGAAGCGTTCTTATCCACTACTAGTCATGTGATAAAAAGAGATGTTGCAATCATCTACGTACTATGCTTTCTTTTCCTATACCCGTTTTGCACTTGACTCGTATGGGCCTAAGACTGGCCCCTGAGCGGTTCGTGGCTCGCTGCTCAGCTGCGTCCTAGAACTTCCCCAGTCAGCTCATAGAGCTGACAGCCCCTTAGTGGTTCGCAGCGCTCCAATCAGCCGCGCCCTGCGGGTTTGCTTCTTGGGCTGCTATCACATGGCTCACATTAGCCAAGAGCATTTTGATAAACTAACATGCTCTTGGATGTGAGCGCAACTCTTGAAGGGGCCAGACCAATCCCGCTATCGCATAGGCCTTATTGACCAAACATCCATGGGAAAACTTGTGGGCTGTTTGGATGCGGCCGCAAAGCGTTGTAGGGAACGTCAGTCCGCAGGAATGACTGAGGAAGTTTATTAAGATACGGCTATAAAGAACAATAAAAATGGCTTGCAAACTCTTTTGAGCTCGCAAGCCATTTTTTCACGCCTCCTCGTTCTCGTCATGTTTTTGAGGCGAAAACGGTATAGGGTTCAAATTCAGGATTGCCCGGCATCACATCACTACACCCCGCTGACCGCACTCACCCCCAAATTTTCCCACAAGAAACTTTTCGTGCCGAAAAACCGCCCTTTCAGGTTATGGGTGAAAAAATTTGCTGATAAGTTGTTACAATATGTAGAAAAGGTAATGAAAGAAATCATATGAATTTTGTGAGGAGAGAGGGAACGTGACAAATTGTAAGTGTTTTTGTGCAGGCAGTGATTCTGGCCGTGGTGCTGGTCTTAGGGATGGGGACGCTACCCGGTTTTCCAGAAAAAATGCAGCAGGCTGGGGGTTCTCTTGAAATGGGGAGCGGCAGGGGGCACAGGGAAAGGCAAATGTCTGGCAGGACTGCAAGCGTCCGCAGTTCGTGTTTTGTAAAACGGGAGTTCGAACAATCCGCACTGGCTGCTTGGCCTCTATACGTAAAATTAGCAAAATTTGTGTCGCAAAGGAAAAAGAGTATACTTTCGTATAATTGTTTTCAAATTTATGCATGGTATACTGTAGATAACATAGAAATGGTGGGAACAGAAAATTTTATAAAACGGGATTCATTGTGGTACAAAAAAATAAAAACTGAATATTCTGTTAAAAATAACGAGGTTTAATGTAAAAAATGAGTTGTTTTAAGAAGAAGGGGAGATTCTTATGAAAAAGGAATTGCTGATACGGGGGCTGCTGCTGTCTTTGCTGTTGGGAAGCAGTGTACCGCTGACGATAGCTGGGGCGGCAGAAAGTGCTGCGAATCGGCCTCAGGGGTATATTGATTCCGGGGTGCAGCTGAACAGGACCCGGCAGTATTTGGAACAACAGCGCCTGGCCAGGGAAATAGCGGCAGAACGGCGGACGGAATTGCTGGAAGGGACGGAGAACCAAGGCGAAAAGCCTGAGGGTACCGTCCATTTTGTGCTGCAAAAGCTTGTTATACCTGAATCCCAGGTATTGTCCCCAAAAGAGCTGGGGGCCATCGTCAAGGACTATGAAGGGAAAGAGGTTTCCCTGGACGATTTGTATGTTGTGGTGCAACGGATCAATGAACTGTATCGCACCAAGGGCTATGTGACGTGCCGGGCTTTTCTGGCGCCCCAGACCATCCATGAGGGGACGGTGCACATTGACCTGGTAGAGGGGAAAACCGGCAAGGTGGAAATCACCGGCCAGGGCAGCACCCGGGAAGCGTATATTCAGCACCGGATTCACCTGGACAGCGGCAAGGTGCAGAATATCCAGCAGCTGAACAAGGATCTGCTGCGGTTCAACTCCACCAATGATGCCCAGCTGCGGATTGCGCTGAAGGCTGGTGAAAAGGACGGAACCACGGACTACGTGATTACGGTGGCGGAGCCCCAAAAACAGGTGGCCGGTATTTTTGCAGATAATGCCGGCAGCGACACCAGCGGTCTTTACCGGGTAGGGGCTTATTGGCAGGACCGGGATCTTTCGGGCAACCGGGATCACCTTTTCCTGAGTACCCTGCGGTCAGAGGGAATGAAAGCCGTTTCGGGCAGCTACAATACGCCCATCAACCGGACGGGTACCCGGGCGGGGCTGTCCTATACGTCCAACAGTGTCCATATTACGGACGGATATTTTGAACCTTTGGGGGTGCGGGGTCACGCCTACGCCTTGACGGCATCGCTCACTTCCCCGATTGTTACGACGGATACGCTGAAATCGGAGTGGGGGTTTGAATACGGACACCAGAAATCCCAAACCGACTACGGTACCAGCCTGGGGCTGCGTTCCCACTGGACCGATGATACTATTGATACACTTTTCCTGTACTACGACCAGTTGGATTATGGCCGGTCCACGGTCTTCTACCAGAAGTACGGTTACCGGAACGGCTGGTATAGGGACCTGAACGACCGGAATCGTTCTTTTGGCAAATTTGAAACGAATATGCTCTATCAGAAACTGTTCCGCTCGGGCCAGCAATGGACCCTGCGGCTGGACGGTCAGCTGTCCAGTACCCAGTACCTGCCCTCTGCCGAAATGTTCTACCTGGGCGGGATGTACAGTGTCCGGGGCTACAAGGAAAGCTTGATTGGCGGCGACGGCGGTTTTTCGGCCAGCGCCCAGTACAGCTTCCCCCTGGAGAAATCTCAGCGGCTGAAGGGCTATCTTTTCGTAGATGGCGGACGGATCTGGGGCAGCAGTGCCTTTGGGGACCGGAGCCTGGTGGGCACCGGCGTTGGTGTAACGGCAGAAATCAACGACCATATGTCCCTGAATGCAGCCCTGGCGTTCCCGCTGCTCCGTACCATTAACGGAGAAGAACAAAGCCGGACGCGGATTTACTTTTCGTTTAACAGCGCTTTCTAAGGAGGCATGACCTATGAGCAACCGGAACTTTTCCCATAAAACCAAGCGGGGAAACCCGCATTCTGTGCAGACGCAAGGCAAAGCCCGTCTGTCCTACGAAATCCTTTCTGCCATTGCTGCAGCAGGCATGCTGGTAAATCCCTATGCGGCGCTGGCAGCTACGAACATTACCGATGGCAGTGGCAAGGCGTATACTGCAAATAACAATGGCGCCTACGATATTGCAGCCCAAAAACGGAACGGCAGCAACGCCATCAATAAATTTCAAAAATTCCAGTTGGGCCAAAATGATATAGCAAACCTGTATTTCCATACTGCGGAAACCCCGAAAACAGAAGCGGGAAACTTGATCAACTTTGTGGATACCCGTATTGATATTAACGGTACGCTGAACTCCATCCACAACGCGCAAATCGGGGGCAACCTCTATTTCCTGAGCCCCAATGGTATGGCGGTGGGCAAAACTGGCGTCATCAACACAGGCTCCCTGTATGTGATGACTCCCGCCAGCGGGTCTGCGGAGGAAATGACCTACGAAGGCCTGCAAAACCGCTTTGACGGAACCCTGCAGGAAAGTGATGCTGCTGAGCTGCTGGCCAATATCCAGTCGGGGAATCTGGCCATTCCTCTGAATCCCAGCGGTACCATTACGGTCCTGGGTACCGTCAACGCCACCAATAACGTGAAAATGTACGCTCCCCGCATTGCCGTGGGCAAGAATATCTCAGGGGAAACCCTGGGCGACACGGCTGCAGACGGTCTGGAAACGGGCGCTGCCATCAACACGGGCGTGACGGATTTCACCAATGTGGTGAAGCTAACAGCTGCTCAGAAGACGGCTGCCGGCCTGGAAAACAAGGGCCTAAAAGTAACGGCTGAAGCGGGCAGCGGAGACCTGGTCCTGGCAGCCAAAGCCGAATACGAAAATGTAGCAGACGCAGAATTTGCCGAAAGCGGCAAAAACCTGGGTCTTGCTTCTGCGCCCAAAACCATTACTGCCAGCGTGGATAGCTATGGGACATTAAACGCAGCCGGTAGCGTGGAACTGAAGGCAGAAGCCTCTAATGGCAATTACGATGAGGCCAAGGCGGAGGCAGACGCAGCTGTAGACGCCGGCACCAGCTTTGGGGACGACACGGTAGTCGCAGACGTTACCAGCGGCTATGCCAAGACCATAGCCAATGTCAACGTACAAGGCAATATTACGGCAGCAGAAGACGTCACCCTTACCGCCAGCGCCAACAATACATATGTGGATACGGGAGATTCTGTGGCTGGGAAGGCGGAAGAATATGCCAGTTATGTCCTGGCAGAAGGGGCCGACGTGGCTCTCCTGGAAAACCAGGCTGCTATTACCATAGGCAGCGGCGCCCGGGTACAGGGCAAACACGTGAACGTCACCGCCGATGCCCAGACAGAAGCTGTTATCGGCGTGGAAGCAGAAGGCAAGAAGGCCAGCCAAAACATTTCGGCTTTGATTCCTTCTGCAGCGGTGAACTATGCCCAGGTCAAGAATACGGCACAGGTCACTGTGGACGGAACGCTGACCGCAACTGGTGCAGATACCACCACGACCGATGAAGAAAACAAAACCGTCACTAATCCTACCCTTCAGGTAACGGCCAACGCTGCCTCTTCTGTGACCAATAAAGCCTCTATCAAGGTGGAAAGTGGTGTGCTCCCCGTCAAGTAGACAGTTCCTAATAATATAAACCTCTACG